>NZ_PNCP01000043.1:0-122960 GCF_005886115.1 Pseudoalteromonas sp. S4492 | reverse complement strand
GGTAGAAAGGGGAAAGTTAGAAAGGGGAAAGTTAGAAAGGGGAAAGTTAGAAAGGGGAAAGTTAGAAAGAGTAAAGTTAGAAAGTAGCAACTCGCTAACTTTATCCCTGAAAGCTGACGGCTGATAGCTGACGGCTGATAGCTGATAGCTGACAGCTCTCTAGCTATTTATTCCTGAAAGTAAGTGCCCCAGCCGTCGTATTCAACATCTGTTTGCTGAGCAAGTGCTTCTAGCTTGTCTACATCTTCCATAATGGCTTCTACGTCAAGTTCACACTCAACAACCACGTCAAAACTCCACACTTTCTCGCCGTCTTCAAGCTCAAGTTCAGCAGGTTCTTCAACATCGTAACCTAGTTTAAAAGCGGCTAAAGCTGCTTGCTCTAGCTTTTCAAAATTTTCGCTAACAAAGTGGTGTTCCACTTCATAAAGTACTTCAGGATCTGAGCCATCTTCAAGTAATGAAGTAACGATGTCTTCAGTAATTTCGCGCCAATTTTCCATTATTTGTTTCTCACTTGAGCATCTAATTCAGTTATTTTAGCAGCCATAATCTGATGAACATGTGAAGCATGGTCACGAGCAGATACGTCTTTATCAAGATAAATCGGCGCTAACATTTCGAGGTAAATTGTACCATTATCCCAGCGATTTAGCTTAATAGTTTTGTGTGTTGTACTCATACAAACTGGCACGACTGGCACATCTGCACTCATTGCAGTGTGAAAAGCACCTGTTTTGAAGGGTAATAAACCACGGCCATAGCTTCGCGTGCCCTCAGGAAACATCCAAACCGATAGACCTTTTTGTTTTATTTTCTCAGCCGATTTAGAAATTGTGCCAGCCGCTTTTGAGCGGTTAGCACGGTCAATTAAGATATTTCCCGATAACCAATATAGTTGACCAAAAAATGGGATCCATTTAAGGCTTTTTTTACCTAGGCTTACACAGTTTTCTGGAACCATGGCAGGCAAAGTGAATAAGTCATAGTTATTTTGATGATTTGCTACATAGACAGCAGGGCCAATATTTTTAGGAGTCTCGTGATATTTAAGCTCAAGTTTTACACCTAAAATTTTAGCTACCTTGCAAAACCAACCAGAAATAATATGCACGTTATTAGTATGAAATGGCTTCACAATGCATAAAAGCAGCCCAAAAACACAGCTTAAAACAATAAATAACGCCATGAAAATTATGCGAAAAATAGCTAACAAACGAATTCTCCTCGTACTAATCAGCGCGCATTATAACGTGAAAAATGCTATTGCAATAGCTTTAAGCGCACATGTGTACGCTTAAATGTATTTGTGAGTTTTGCTAATAAAAAGGCCTGCAATTGCAGGCCTCTGGTTTTTACTCTGTTACTTCGCTTGGCGACTCATCACTATCATCAGTCTGAATCACTTCAACAACAGCTTCATCAACTCGCTGCAGACCACGTGGTAACTTATTACCTCGTCTACCGCGTTCACCATGATAATGCTCAAGATCAGACGGTTTGAGTGTCAGTTTTCGTTTCCCTGCATGCAGAGTTACGCTACTGCCCTCAGGCACCACAGCCAGTACTTTTACAAACTCTTCACGGGCTTGCACTTTCGCACTTGGGATAGAAATAATCTTATTGCCTTTACCTTTACTTAGCTTAGGTAAGTCGCGCAGTGGGAATAGCAACATTCGGCCTTCGTTAGAGATTGCCATACAGTAGTCAGTTGCTACATCAGTCACTCTAATTGGCGCGAGTAACTCACCCCCTTTAGGAACACTGACCAGCGCTTTACCGTTTTTGTTCTTACTCACCAGATCTTTAAAGTCGCTTATAAAGCCATAACCTGCATCTGAAGCCATTAACAACACTTGGTTGTCTTCTGCCATCACGACATGCTCAAAGTTAGCACCAGCGCTTAAGTTAAAGCGCCCTGTCATTGGTTCGCCTTGACTACGTGCTGAAGGTAAACTGTGGGCATCAGTAGCAAAAGCGCGACCACTTGAGTCTAAGAACACCGCAGGCTGATTACTCTTACCTCGCGCAGAGGCTTTATAACTGTCGCCTGACTTATAACTTAGCCCTTCAACATCTAAATCATGACCTTTACCGACACGTGCCCAGCCTTTTTCAGATAACACAACGGTCACTGACTCAGAAGGAATAAGATCTTTTTCGCTTAGTGCTTTTGCTTCTAAACGTTCAACAACAGGTGAGCGACGATCATCACCGTACATTTCAGCCGCTTCTTGGATTTCTTTTTTCATCAACGTCGACATACGACGCTCAGAACCCAAAATTTGCTCTAACTTATCACGTTCTAGAGCAAGCTCATCTTGCTCACCTTTAATCTTGAATTCTTCAAGTTTTGCTAAATGACGTAGTTTTAATTCTAAAATCGCTTCGGCTTGAATATCGGTAATACCAAAGCGCTCCATTAATACAGGCTTCGGTTTATCTTCAGTACGAATAATTTCAATGACTTCGTCAATATTTAAGAAAGCAGTTAATAAACCTTCTAAAATATGCAAGCGTGCTAACACTTTATCTAAGCGGTATTGTAAACGACGGCGAACTGTTTCACGGCGGAACGTTAACCACTCAGTTAAGATACTACGTAAGTCTTTAACTTGCGGACGACCATCGAGGCCAAGCATGTTTAAGTTTACGCGGTAGTTCTTTTCTAAGTCTGTCGTTGCAAATAGGTGCGCCATTAATGGCTCAGCCTTAATACGGTTAGAACGCGGAACAATTACGATACGAGTTGGGTTTTCGTGATCTGATTCGTCACGTAAATCAGCAACCATTGGCAGCTTTTTAGCATTCATTTGCGCAGCAATTTGCTCAAGTACTTTTGCACCTGAACACTGATGAGGCAGCGCTGTGATCACTATGTCACCTTGCTCTTCAGTGTAAATTGCACGCATCTTGATAGAGCCACGTCCGGTCTGATAAATCTTACGAATATCGTCTTTGGGTGTGATGATCTCAGCTTCTGTTGGGTAGTCAGGCGCATGCACTAACTCAAGCAACTCTTCGATTTCAGCTTTTGGTTTATCAAGAAGTAAGCAACAGGCACTGGCAACTTCACGCACATTATGCGGCGGAATATCGGTCGCCATACCTACCGCAATACCGGTCACACCATTGAGTAAGATATGTGGTAAACGCGCAGGTAACACCATTGGCTCATCGAGTGTGCCATCAAAGTTTGAGGTCCAGTCAACTGTGCCTTGGCCAAGCTCTTTTAATAAAACTTCAGAGAACTTAGATAAACGCGCTTCGGTATAACGCATCGCAGCAAATGACTTAGGATCATCCGCAGCACCCCAGTTACCTTGACCGTCCACCAGCGGGTAGCGGTAAGAAAACGGCTGCGCCATTAACACCATTGCTTCGTAACAGGCACTATCACCATGAGGGTGGTATTTACCCAGTACATCACCCACGGTACGCGCTGATTTTTTATATTTTGCTTGCGCCGATAACCCCAGTTCGCTCATTGCATAAATGATACGACGCTGTACAGGTTTTAGACCGTCACCTACATGAGGTAAGGCGCGATCCATGATGACGTACATTGAGTAGTTTAAGTAGGCGTCTTCGGTAAAACGCCCCATTGTTTGTTGTTCTATGCCTTGCATCAGCAAGGTATCTGTATCACTCATTAACGCTTACCTATTTTTTCTTAGCACTAACACGATAGATCACGTTAGCAAAGTCGTCTGAGATCAATAAGCTGCCATCTGCAAGCTCTGCAAATGCAACTGGGCGACCAAATGTTTCTTCGTTTTGCATGAAACCAGTGATGAATGGGGTGTATTTAGTAATACGACCTTGATCAACATTCGCTAGCATTACTTTATAACCTGACTTTTTACTACGGTTCCAAGAGCCATGCTCGGCAACAAATAATTGCTCTTTATACTTAGCAGGGAACTGCTTGCCGTTATAGAAATGGATACCCAGTGGTGCAACATGGGCACCTAATGCAAGGGCTGGCGATTTATAGTCAGCAATGCTTTTGCCTGCGCCAAATTCAGGATCTAAAATCGCACCGGCGTGAACATAAGGGAAACCATAATGCGCGCCCTCTTCGCCTTCACCAACACGGTTAATTTCGCAAGGAGGGATGTCATCACCCATCATGTCACGGCCGTTATCACTGAACCAAAATGCATTTGTTGTAGGATGATAGTCAAAACCAACTGAGTTACGTACACCTTTGGCGATCGTTTTAATTTCTTTGGTATCAACATTTAAAGAAAAGATACGACCGTATTTGTCGTCTTCAGCGCAAATGTTACATGGCACACCCACTGGCACAATTAATTCACCTGTTGGTGCAAAGCTAATGAACTTCCAGCCGTGATGACGATCTGTTGGGAACTTATCGTATACCACTTCGAATTTAGGATCTTTTAGATTTTTATCAATGTCTTTAAAACGAATAATACGTGACACTTCAGCCACATATAAATCACCATCTTTAACAGCCAAACCAGATGGCATTTCAAGACCTGTGGCAATCACAATCTTTTTATCTGCTACACCATCACTGTTGTGATCAATTAATGCATACACGTTTCCTGCTTTACGTGAACCCGCGTAAACAATGCCTTTTTTTGATACCGCAATTTGGCGTGCATTTTCAACATCATCAGCAAATAAGCTAATAGAAAAGCCATCAGCGACTGTCAGCTTATCAAGAATATCTTTTGCCATTACTGGCGCTGATAACAAGCTCAGCGATAGTAAGGAGGTCAGTAATTTTTTCATTTTTGTCTTGCCCTTTAATTCGTTGCTAGCAATTAGGTTACTACACCCTTTATTAAACTTCTGCGCGGTTACCGTGATCTTCTAACCATTGGCGACGGTCTGATGAACGCTTTTTCGCAAGAAGCATGTCCATCATCTCCATGGTTTGCTCTTCTTCATCCAAAGTAAGCTGTACTAAACGACGCGTATTAGGGTCCATGGTCGTTTCGCGCAGTTGTAATGGGTTCATTTCACCTAACCCTTTGAAGCGTTGCACGTTCACTTTGCCGCGTTTTTTCTCTGCTTCAATGCGCGCTAAAATACCGTTCTTTTCATCTTCATCAAGGGCGTAATACACCTCTTTTCCGATGTCGATACGAAATAGCGGTGGCATCGCCACATAGACGTGACCTTCTTTTACAAGCGCAGGGAAATGGCGAACAAACAGTGCACATAACAAGGTAGCAATGTGTAATCCATCCGAGTCAGCATCGGCCAAAATACAAATCTTGTTGTAGCGTAGACCAGATAAATCACTCGAGTCTGGGTCAATACCTAGAGCCACTGAAATATCATGCACCTCTTGCGATGCTAAAATCTGCCCTGACTCAACTTCCCACGTATTTAAAATCTTACCGCGCAGCGGCATGATTGCTTGGAATTCACGGTCGCGTGCTTGTTTTGCTGAACCACCCGCAGAGTCACCCTCTACTAAAAACAGTTCAGTGCGGTCATTATCTTGAGCGCTACAATCAGTTAATTTACCAGGTAACGCAGGGCCTGAGGTAATGCGCTTACGGACAACTTTTTTGGCAGCACGTAAGCGGCGCTGTGCATTTGAGATACATAGCTCAGCTAATAATTCAGCAGTCTCAGTGTGCTCGTTTAACCATAAGCTAAATGAGTCTTTCACCACACCAGATACAAACGCCGCGCAAGAACGAGATGATAATTTCTCTTTTGTTTGACCTGCAAACTGCGGATCTTGCATTTTTACCGACAACACATAGCTACAGCGCTCCCAAATATCATCAGGTGTTAGCTTTACACCACGCGGTAGTAGGTTTCTGAATTCACAGAATTCACGCATTGCTTCAAGTAAACCTTGGCGTAAACCATTAACGTGTGTACCACCTTGTGCAGTAGGGATTAAGTTTACATAGCTTTCTGCAATGGACTCACCGCCTTCAGGCAACCACACTACAGCCCAGTCAGCGCCCTCTGTTGAGCTTGAAAACTCACCAATAAATGGTTCTTTTGGTAGTATTTCAAAACCTTTAACCGCTTCTGTTAAATAGTCTTTTAAGCCAGTTTCGTAATACCATTCTTGGCTTTCTTTGGTTTGCTTGTTAGTAAACTTGATACGTAAGCCTGGGCATAATACCGCTTTGGCTTTTAATAAATGATTAAGCTTAGTAATCGAAAAATTAGCTGAGTCGAAATAGCTGGCATCAGGCCAAAAGCGCACGGTTGTACCTGTGTTACGTTTGCCCACAGAGCCAATGACGTTTAAGTCTTCAACCTTATCGCCGTTCTCAAAGGCCATGCGAAATTGCTGTGCATCACGGCGCACAGTAACTTCAACACGAGTCGATAGCGCATTTACAACCGAAATACCTACCCCGTGTAAGCCACCCGAGAATTGATAGTTTTTATTTGAGAATTTACCACCGGCGTGCAGCTTGGTAAAAATAAGTTCCACACCCGGAATACCTTCTTCAGGGTGAATATCAATCGGCATACCACGGCCGTCATCGATAACTTCAAGGGAATTATCTTCATGAAGAATGACATCTATTTTTGTTGCATGACCTGCCATTGCTTCATCGACACTGTTATCGATAACCTCTTGACCTAAGTGGTTAGGACGAACCGTGTCGGTGTACATACCTGGGCGGCGTTTTACGGGTTCTAACCCGTTTAAGACTTCAATTGCTTCGGCGTTATAATTTTGCTGACTCATAGTTTTTATATCTTTTATGCGCTTAGCTATGTTTTACGTGATTTTAAGAAAATCTACAATACTTGCAAAGGTTTGTTCGAAGCCGATAAAACTATGATCGCCTCCAAATTCAACGTGTTGCTTACACTGAGAATAATAGTTAACCGCCTGTTGAAAAGGCAGTACTTCATCGCCCGTTTGCTGTAACAAATAAAGCAATGAAGGAGTGTCTAATTGCGGCAAATATAAACTGCGCAATGCATCCATGTGACGATTATCAAGTTCGTAATGACTATCTTGATACGGGTTATAATTTGGCCCTAAATAGTTATCGAGTAACTCAAATGGCCGAACTGCAGGGTTTATTACCACCGCAGGTATCGAATAACGTTGCGACAAATAAGTCGCATAAAAACCGCCTAATGAACTTCCTAGTAATACAGTATCATCATTTAGCAGTTGTTCTAATTGTAAAATTGCATGTAATGGTTCATGAGTTAATCTTGGCACCTGATAATCGACATCAAATTGCGCCATGTGCTCACCAAAACGAACTGCTTTGTAAGATTGCTCAGAGCTATTAAAGCCATGAATATAAATTACTCGTTTAGCCATACTACATCCGTGCTTAACAGTAAGTTTTGTTGCTCATCAATTATTAAGTCGATGATTCGAAATGCGGGGCCTAAATCCTCTTGCTGCCACGCCATCGTGTGTTTGCTAAATTGGATTGAGCTGGCTGGTGTCGCATACACACTAAGGTCACGGTAGGTTTGCCTGTACTCATGATGCACATGACCGTGGAATACGCCAAGGCAATGCTCTGTATTGACGCACATATTTAAAAACTGCGGGCCATTTTCTAGCATATGTTTATCTAAATAGGCTTGAATAGGTAGCGGATTATGATGACAAAACACCACGCTAGGTACCTGCCCTACCGTTTGGCTTAATTCATCTAAATGCGTGTGTGTTACCCAACCTGCTGGCGTCGGGCCTTTTGAGTTTGCCAACAGCAACTGCCCACCTAAAAAGGTAATGCGTTTATTGTTTAAAATTTGCGGGCTTGTAAGCTTTTCATATTCGGCAAGTTCATCATGATTGCCTGGCAGCCAAAACACCGGACAACTGAGCGCTGAGTTATCAATTAATTTAGCAAAAAGCTGGTAAGACTCAGTGCTGTGATCTTGTGTTAAATCACCACCAAACACCACACAATCCACATTTAGCTTAGCAATAGCTTGTAAGCAACGCGCAAAATACGCTGCCGTATTCACGCTAAAGTATTCACCCGTTGTGTCTTTTGATAAATGGCAGTCTGTGATGTGGGCAACTTTCAATGCTGTTTTATCAAAATGGTAGGCGTAACTAAACCAAGCCATTATTTACATCCCAATTTAAAACTGCACGGCCGTTTTCAACACAGGCCACCAGCCAGTCATATAAAAAGGCGTTAAGCTGATATTTTTCATCTTTTTGATGCATATTCGGATTGGGGTAAGCATAGGAAGGCTTGATGCGCTGATGAAAATCATGATGCACAATTTCAGCGACTTTCGCATCATGATACATGCGCACAGTTAAATACAATGGCTTAACCGAAGGTAAATTACCCGTCTCTTGGCTGATAGAAATATCTGTGGTGTATTTTGCTGTATCGTCAACTTTAACCGTAAAAGTACTGTGACCTAATTGCACTTTACGCTCCTGACCGACGCGGCGTTCATGAGGTAAGAGCTTAAGCGCACGCACGTAATTATGCTCACACAAAGTTAAGTACTTAGGTAAGCTTTGAATATAACGCTGCTGGGCACTGACGTACGACAAAATAATCCCCTATGAGTTTTTCCAATCAGACAGTATACGTTGCTTATTCAGTGCTAACCACTGTAATGAGATAACTGTCGCTGCATTGTCTATTTCACCCTGTTCTAAGCGCAGCATAGCTTCATCGTATGGCATTACATGGGTTTTGATATCTTCATCTTCATTATCTAAGCCAAAAATACCGCCTTGATACCCTGCTAAGTCAGTACGTGCTAAATATAAATACAAACGCTCAGTGGTGCCGCCGGGGCTTGAAAGATATGACATCATAAATTCCAGCTCATCAAGCTCAATACCCGCTTCTTCAAATGCTTCGCGCTTAGCAACCTCTTCGTAATCAGTGCTGCCATCTGCCATACCAGCAATACACTCAAGTAACCAAGGTGACTGCTTTGATGCGAGCGCCCCGATTCTAATTTGTTCGATTAACAAAACTTGGTCAGTCGCAGGGTCATAAGGAAGTACAGCAACAGCATGGCCGCGCTCTAAAATTTCGCGTTTAACTTCAACCGATTTACCACCTGCAAACAACGCATGATGAAAGCGATAGGTGTTAATTTTAAAGAAACCATCATAAACACGCTCAATTGGCTTTAACTCTATGTCATCATGGCTAAATTGTGAGATTGCTGATATTTTCATTCACTATTTCCTTCACGTTTTAAGTAAATGTTACGGCCAATTATATTCTGTTACACTTGGACATGCAGATTTACGTAATTTTTTTTTGGTTATTCATTAAAAAAGAGTACCATGGTCACAGTACAAAATTGTCTAAGGACTGAACGAACAATGAAAAAAACACTACTCGCTGCGCTGATTGGGTTTTCAAGCGCACTGACTGCAACAGCAAGTTACGCTGAAGACTTACTACAAGTTTACGAGATTGCGACAGCAAACGATCCTACCGTACTTAAAGCAAAAGCCCAAGCAGATGCGCAAGCCTTTGAGAGCGATCGCGCGTTAAGTGCACTATTACCACAAATTGGTTTAAGCCTTGGTTACCAATCAACCAAATCAGATCTTTATGACGGTACTGATGCAACGGGTTATACCGGTTATGACTATGACCCTGATGAATTCAGCCGTGGTATTAGCTTAAATCAAACACTGTTTGATTTAGGTGCATGGAATTCACTGGGTATTGCAGATAAACAAGCATTACAAGCAAATGCACAATATGATTATGCTCGCCAAGACCTAATTGTTCGTGTTGCTGATGGTTACTTCAACGTACTCAGTGCAATCGATAACCTTGAGTTTGTTCAAGCTGAAAAACGCGCTATCGAGCGTCAATTACAACAAACTAAAGAGCGTTATGCGGTAGGTTTAACTGCAATCACTGACGTACATGAAGCGCAAGCGCAGTACGATAACTCAGTAGCACAAGAAATCGTTGCTAAGAACAGCGTTGAAACAGCCCGTGAGCAACTTCGTGAAATCACAGGCAAATACCACGCAAAACTAGACATGTTGAATACAGATACGTTTTCAACGGTTGCACCTAACAAACAATCAACTGACTACATTGAAATTGCAAAAGACAACAACTTAAACCTGCAAGTTTCAAAAGTAACGGTTGATATTGCTAAAGATCAAATCGACTTAGCAAAAGCTGGCCACTATCCGAAGTTAACGTTAAGCGCTTCATACGGTGACAGCCTTACTGATCTAAACAGCAACTCACATCAGCCACGTGAAGACAGTGCGAGTATTGGTGTTAACTTCAGCCTACCTATCTACTCAGGTGGCGCGACTACAGCAGCGACTGATCAAGCTCGCGCATACTATGTTGCGGCAAGTGAAGATTTAGAAGCAAGCTTACGTGCAGTAACTCGCTCAGTGATCACATCGTATAACCAAGTGGTATCTGACATCGCGACTTATAAAGCGCTGCAACAAGCTGTTGTTTCTGCTGAAAGTGCACTTAAAGCAACTGAAGCTGGCTTTGAAGTTGGTACACGTACTATCGTTGACGTATTGATCAGCACGCAAAACCTTTACAATGCAAAAAGTAACTTAGCAAACGTTCGCTACCGCTATGTTGTTTCAACATTACGCTTGAAACAAGCTGCTGGTACGCTTACTAGCGAAGACCTTGTTGCAATTAACCAAGGTTTAAAAGAAATCTAAGTATTTCTTCTATATAGTCCTTACTCGAAAGCCAGCCTCGTGCTGGCTTTTTTGTATTTTTAAGGACATACAGTTAAACTAGCTTTTTTATTTTTAGAGATTTTTTTGTGGTTAGTTCATCTCCTTTTAAAGCGTCTTTTTTAGGCCCTCGTTACTGGTTAACTTGGATTGGCGTGTTCTTTTTATACCTTATCTCTTGGTTACCACATAAATTACAACTTGCACTTGGAAAACTGCTGGGCCGTTTAGTACATCGCTTTATGAAGCGCCGCCGTCATATTGCAGAGGTCAACATTCGCTTATGTTTTCCTGATATGCCTGAACATGAACAGCGCGAATTAGTTCGTAAAAATATGGAAAACACCGGTATTGCAATGATGGAAACCGGCATGGCTTGGTGGTGGCCAAATTGGCGTATCAATAAAGTATTTGGTTCTGTTAAAGGCTTGGAGCACTTTGAAAAAGCTCAGCAATCAGGTAAAGGCGTGCTGTTACTTGTGCCACACTTTTTACACTTAGAAATGGCGAGCCGTATTATGGGTGTAAAACACCAAGGCATTGGCTTTTATCGTCCTCATAACAACCCTTTGATGGAATATTTCACGACTAACGGTCGCCTTCGTTCAAACGAATATTTAATTGGCAAAAAGGATGTCAAAGGCTTATTGCAAGCACTTAAAAATAAAAAGGTTTGTTATTACCTGCCAGATCAAGATTACGGTCGTAACCGCTGTGAATTTGCCCCTTTTTATGCGGTAAAAGAAGCAGCCACAACAACGGGAACGCTGTTGTTTTCAAGTAGCCGTAACTGTGAAACGGTGAGCCTAACCAGTCGTCGTGATGAAGAGGGCCGCTACCACTTAGAAGTGTTACCTGCTCTTGAAAACTTCCCAAGTGGCGATGACCTTGCTGACGTGACCCGAGTAAATCAACGCATGGAACAAGCCATCGATTTAGCACCTGAGCAATATATGTGGCTTCACCGTCGCTTTAAAACTCGCCCTGACAAGAACGCACCTTCTTATTACAAGTAGAGTGACATTTTGCTGTTTATATGGTTTTATTAAGCTAATTAACAACAAGAGTATTAGAAATGTGGTTTTGGGTTAAGCATTTATCATTAGCTTTTATTTTGATTGCTGCTGCTATTTACTTTTTATTTGGTAGTGGTCCTGTATTGGACATGAAAGATACCAAAAATGCTGCAGCACAAGGTTTATCGCGCTTTTATGCAGCGCTACGTAACCAAGTGAATGACAAAAATAATGAGCGCGATAAATACGTTCTAAAATTGCCTACGCCTGAAACCAGCTTAGATGTCGCGCTTTTTGAACGCGAAAAAGTCGTCGAGCCTTCATCACCAAACTGGACTGGTGACATACAACCTCGCCGCTTTGAAAATGGCAATACTTTAAAAGATGTACTGTCTGACTATGCCCGTCACGAAGACATCGTGTTGTACTGGTATTTAAGCAAAGACTATGTTGTAAAAGATCATTTTCGCGTTGATAGTAACTTTGTTTCAACACTTTACCAAGTTGGTCGCGCCATCAACGATGATTTCGAAAATGAGGTTTACACCTATTTTTGCTTTAAGCAAAGAGCAGCGGTTATCACCGAGCTGCCCTCTGCTTATGTGCGCGAAAACTGCCGTCGCTTAAAAAGCTAGCTAATATCTAAAACACCTCTTGCCACGCCAGACTTACTAAGTCGATGTGCTGAGTTAACTCAGCACGTGGCGCACAACGTCCCTGCTGATTCAAACTCATTACGTGATAACGTGAACGATAGGCAATATACGCAGCCACTAACTCTTGCTGCATTTGCACAGTAATACAGCCTAAACGGGCAGCATCAGCTAAAATGCGCACATTATCAGACCATGTCGTTAGCTCAGGGTACTGCACTGCATTGTTCAACACCAAATATTGAGTGATAAATTCAATATCTGTGATACCACCTCTATCTTGTTTTAAATCAAACAGCTCATCATCACCTTTAGCAAGGTGTGCACGCATTTTTTCTCGCATTTCAACGACATCGGTTTTCAACTTTTCGTTATCGCGAGCTTGGCATAAAACGTCTTTGCGAATTTGAGCAAAGCGCTCACTCAACGAGTCTTGTCCGTAAATCATGCGCGAGCGAACCAAGGCTTGATGCTCCCAGGTCCATGCTTGAGTTTGCTGATAGTGGTAGTAACTTTCTAAATTAATAGCCAATAAGCCCGACGCCCCTTCAGGACGCAAGCGAGTATCAAGCTCATACAAAATACCTGACGCAGTACGGGTATTGAATAAGTGCATTAAACGCTGCGCAAGCTTTAAATAAAACTGCCTAGAATCAATCGACTTATCACCATCGGTATAACTACTGCCATCGTGGTTATGCACAAATACCAGATCAAGATCTGAATCATAACCTACTTCAAAGCCACCCGTTTTCCCGTAAGCAATAACCGCAAAGCCCTTTTCTTGCTCTGTCGTATTGGCAGGTTGACCAAAGCGCTCAACACACGCATGCCATGCAATATTGACCGCTTGCTCTACAATAGCCTCAGCAAGTGCAGTGAGGTGATCGCTTACCTTCATCACACTCAACACACCGGTTGCATCGGCTGCGGCAATGCGTAACTGATGCGTTTGTTTAAACTGACGAAGTGCTTCCATTTGCAGCTCTAAATCGCCATGTTCGATACGCAAGAAATACTGCCTGATTTCATCTTTGTAAGCGGATAAAGGTGTCGGTTTATAGAGCACCTGCGGATCAATCAGCTCATCAAGTAAAATTGGGTAACGAGAGATATGCTCGCCTATCCATTTACTATGACAACAAAGTGCAACCAGTTGATTTAAGGCCCCAGGATTTTCGTATAACAGCTCTAGGTAGGCGGTACGTGAAATGATTTTATTCAACACTTGGCAAATCATCGTAAAGGCATCACTGCTCGCTTTCGTCACGGTTAACTGTTTAAGTAAAAGTGGCATTAATTTATCGAGGATATCACGACCGCGGCTGCCAATTTTCGCTTTTGTTAGACGCGCTTTAAAGTCTTCAAGCGCCACTTGCCAATCAAGGTTAGGTTCACACATCAGGCTCACATCAGTCATTTCCCAAGCGCTAATGTACTCACTTTCACACGGATCCGCCGTTTCACTTTCAAAGCCAATCACTTGCTCGAATTCACCATGCACTTGCGCCATGGTCTGCTCAATACTTGTTAAACACTGTTTAAAGTCATCTTTGTTAAGCAAATAACATAAGCGTTGTTGGTTTAACTCATCATCAGGTAGGGTTTGCGTTTGTTTATCTGCAAAAATTTGTAAGTATTGCTCTATTTTACGAAGGTCTAAATAGTTCTGTGTTAATAAATCGGCCTCTTTACTCGACATCACTTGATTATTAACCAGCTCTTTTAAAGCAATTAGCAGTGACTGAGTTTGCAAGTTAGCTTCACGGCCGCCTCGAACCATTTGTAGCGCTTGCACCACAAACTCTACTTCTCGAATGCCACCTGCCCCTAATTTAATATTGTTTGTGAGGCGTTTTCGGCGTACCTCTTGGGCGATCATTTGCTTCATCTTACGTAGCGATTCAATCACCGAAAAATCAATATAACGTCGGTAAACAAACGGGCGTAGCAATTCATAAAACTCCTTCCAGTAAGGGTTTTCAGTGCCAATTAAGCGCCCTTTGAGCATCGCATAACGTTCCCATTCACGCCCTTGCTCTTGGTAATAATCTTCCATTGCATGAAAACTCATTACCAAGGGTCCGCTTTCACCAAACGGGCGCAAACGCATATCAACGCGAAATACTTGGCCATTCACTGTGGTTTGGTTAAGCGCCATTATGAGCTTTTGCGCCACTTTGGTATAAAACACTTGGGCTTCAACTGAGCGACGACCGCCTTGCGTTGCAACATCGCGAGGATAAGAAAAAATTAAATCAATGTCTGATGAGTAATTGAGCTCTCCCCCACCAAGTTTACCCATCCCTAGCACTAACATGGCAATTGCATTGCCTTCATTATCAAGTGGCATACCACTGACTTTTGCGACCTGCGCAAACGCCCACTGGTTTGCACTATCAATGAGCTGGCTTGCGAGGGCAGAGATATAAGCAATGCTATCGGCAATTGGGTTTGCACAACACAAGTCAAGGTAAGCCACTTTCAACCAATACTTTTCTCGATACAAGCGCAACTTTGCCATTGCGGCACTATCGTCCAGCTCGTTAATCTCAGTACTGTTTAGAGGCAGTTCAACAGTCCGATTAGCAAGTTCATTGTCATCAAGTAGCCAGTCTTTTAAGTCAGGTTGAGATTGTAAGCAATTCCACGCAAAGTCACTTAAAGACAACAAGTTAATAATTTTATGTTGTTCAGCTTGCCCCTCATACAAGCTCGCAAAGCGGGTTTGCCCTAATTGATAAAGGGACTCGGGAAGCGCGTGTAAATTACTCATTAAATACTCTCTTTTAACTTGCCAATAACCGTACTAGAATGATTATCAAAGAATTATTTAGCAGGGACCTGCATGTCATATTTATCATTATCTAACACTAGTTTAGTCGCGATTGCTATTAGTTTCGCTGTAATTTGCGTCACCATAGTGCTGCTACGTATTCTAACGCAAATTAAAGCAAAACAAGCGCTTAAAGAAGAGCTTGCGCAACATGATAATTTTGCCATGGGGATCAGCTTTGCTAGCGAAATCCTGGTGGTCATTACCACCATCGCCTATATTTTTGATGAAATCAGCTTAAGCGCCGCACAGTCTAATCCACTCAAAGTTCTTTTACTCATTGTACTTTTGTTTACCTTTATCAAGGTCGGTCACTTAATTCACCGTAAATGGATTTTGCATCGCTTTAACGAAGAAGCAGCCATACTCAAGCAAAATGTGTGTGCCGCTTTGGTCGATTCAGGTATGTTAATCGCGAACTGCATAATATCTTTAGGTCTTTATAACTGGTGTCATACCCAAGGCTACAGTAGCTTACTTATCGCCACAGTGAGCTTCTTTGTACTGCAAGGAATGTTTGCTCTTGATAGTAAAATTCGTGAGTATCGTTTTGCAAAAGCCAACCAAGGCGCATCACTGCAAAGTAATTTTAATCTCGAAAATACTTCTATTGGGATTCGCTATGCAGGTAAGTCTATTGGCCTAGCACTTGCGGGCTACGCTGGTCTTGCCAGTGCATCATTTATTAGTGGTAAGATGGTAGAAAATTTATTCACTCTCGTATCTCATTGCGGGGCGATGTGGGTATTGTTGTATGTTTTGAGCTACATTATTAAATATATCTCGCTACCTAATATAGACACATCCTTAGAAGTAGATCACCAAGATAACATTGGTATAGCTTGTATTGAGTTTGCCGTTTTCGGTGCAATAGGCTATTTACTAATAAGTATGTTTTCAATTTGATACGGAAGTATTTGAATCGTGAGGCATTATGCCCTTTAAAGTTAATAATTATTTATTAGTTGATATAGATGATGAGTTTAGCCGCGCATTTGCTCAGCACTACTTTACAAATGCCGAAAATTCGACTCTAGTAGTGGCTGGCGCTAATAGCCGCCACATGGTTAAACTCATGTTCGATCAACTCGTTAAAGATTATTGCTATTGCGATTTTAGTAACGAAATTAGCGTTTCAGAGCTCGCCAGTTATCTACACGAACATCATGATATTCAAGGTGTGCTGATCAATCAGACCGACTATCAACTGGCGAATGATGCACAAAAGTTTATTTATAATTCGCTGCATAAAATACGTTACTTAGTGCAACAAGATGGGCATAGCTTTAGTTTTATTCCCTGCCCTGATCCTGCTCATATTAATCACCTTTCGTGTCAATCTGAGATTGCTGAAACCACCGCTCATGCTTTAACTGCTAAAGACGAATTTAAATAACAAATAAATAATTGCACCTAAGCCGCTGTATACTTACCATATTGCTAAAATTATTGAAAAGTGACAGCCATGCGAGTTCCTCATATTTACCAACCTTCAGCGATTTCTTTAAACACCCCGATAGCACTTGATGATGATGCCGCAGGTCATGTGGGCCGTGTGTTGCGTATGCAAGTCGGTGATAAAGTTTCCATTTTTAATGGTGAAGGAGGTGAATACCTCAGTGAAATTATTGAAGTAAGCAAAAAAAATGTGCTGGTTGAGCCACAAGAGTTTATTGATCATGATGTGGAATCACCGTTAAAAATTCACTTAGGACAAGGTATATCACGCGGCGATAAAATGGATTTTACAATTCAGAAGTCAGTCGAGCTTGGTATCACTGAAATCACACCTATTTTTAGTCAGCGCTGTGGTGTCAAACTAAGCGGTGATCGATTACAGAAAAAACACCAACAATGGCAAAAAATTGCGATTGCAGCTGCAGAGCAATCAGGCCGTAACTTTGTGCCTGTTGTGCACCCGCCTATCGATATAAAAGAGTGGCTAGAGCAAGCAAGTGATGCGATTAAGCTTACTCTGCATCCACGTGCTGAGCACAGCATTAAAACGATTCAAGTACCCAGCGAAGGCGTGCGCTTTTTAGTTGGTCCTGAAGGTGGCTTTACCGATGAAGAAATTGACATTGCTAAACAGCAACACTTTGTTGATATTCGCTTAGGACCACGTGTTCTGCGAACAGAAACAGCCGCTCTAACAGTATTAAGTGCATTGCAATTGCAGTTTGGCGATTTAGCGAATTGAAAACCGTAAAAACACCCATATATCAAAGTAACAAAACACAGTATGGCATACGACTCTAAGGCAAAAACATGGCAATTAAGTTAGGCATAATCTCTGATCCAATTAGTGGCTTTAATATTAAAAAAGACACTGGTTTTGCAATGATGATGGAAGCACAAAAACGCGGCTACGAAATTTACTACATGGAAATGGATGACCTGTCTCTGCGTCAAGGTCAAAGCTATGCAACAGCTGCCAAAGCCCGTGTATTTGATGATGTAAATCACTGGTATGAATTAGAAGAAAAAGCCACCATTGCTTTAGCTGATTTAGACGTTATTTTAATGCGTAAAGATCCGCCTTTCGATACTGAGTATATCTACGCAACCTACATTTTAGAGCGAGCTGAGCAAGCAGGCACACTGGTAATCAATAAGCCACAGAGCTTACGTGATGCGAACGAAAAACTATTCACCGCTTGGTTTAGTGAACATACACCCGATACTTTGGTAACGCGCAGCCAAGCAGACATTCGTGCATTTTTAGCTGAGCATAAAGATATTATCTTAAAGCCGCTTGATGGTATGGGTGGAGCATCAATTTTCCGCATTAAAGAAGACGACGCAAATATCGGTGTGATCTGCGAAACATTAACCGAGCATGGTAGCCGCTTTGCGATGGCACAAAATTATATTCCTGAAATCAAACAAGGCGATAAACGCGTACTTGTGGTTGATGGTGAAGTAATGCCATATTGCCTAGCGCGTATCCCACAAAATGGCGAAACACGCGGTAACTTAGCAGCAGGTGGTCGTGGTGAAGCACGCCCAATTAGCGATTCAGACCGTAAAATTGCAGAGGCTGTTGCACCAACCCTTAAAGAAAAAGGCCTGATTTTTGTTGGCCTAGATATCATTGGTGACCGCTTAACTGAAATCAATGTGACTGCACCAACCTGCGTAAAAGAAATTGAAGCGGCATACGACATTTCAATCACTGGCCACTTATTTGATGCCATTGAAAGAAAACTGAGCCATACTTAATTTAAACAGTAAAAGGGGCGACCTATGCAGTCATTAGAGAATCATTTCTTAATCGCAATGCCGAGCATGCAAGACCCTTTTTTTAAACGTGCAGTCACTTATATTTGTGAGCACAATCAAGATGGTGCGATGGGCTTGGTGATCAACCAGCCTATCAACATCACTGTGGGCGAGCTACTCGATAAAATCGAAATTGATAACGACAAAAGCAAGCAAGCCGCGGGCTTTGCTGTGTATGCCGGCGGACCTGTAAAAACCGATCGTGGGTTTGTATTGCATTCGCCTAAGCCAGGTTATGCGTCAAGCCAAAAACTCAGCAGTGACATCATGATCACGACCTCAAAAGATGTGTTAGCAAGCCTAACCACTAATGAGGCGCCAGATCAGTTTATTATCACACTGGGCTATGCAGGTTGGGATCAAGGTCAATTAGAGCAAGAACTGTTAGAGAATTCGTGGTTAATTATTAAAGCAGACCCTGAGATCATCTTTAACACTCCCGTTGAAAAACGCTGGGAAAAAGCAGTCTCTATGCTGGGCTTTGATGTTAGCCAATTAAGCTCTGAAGCAGGCCACGCCTAACTTTATATATTTTTAAGACTATGACAAAACGTACTTTTAAGCCGCTCGGTGAACGCACCGTTATGGGCTTTGACTTTGGCACCAAAAGCATTGGTATTGCCATTGGTCAAGAACTCACAGGAACGGCTTCAAGCTTACACGCAGTGAAAGCGAAAGATGGTATTCCTGATTGGCAGCTGATTAAAAAGCAAGTTGACGAGTGGCAACCAGATTTAATGGTGGTTGGCTTACCGCTCAATATGGATGGCACCAATCAAGAAGTCACTTTCAAAGCCAAAAAATTCGCTAATCGCTTACACAATCACTTTGGTATCCCGGTTGAAACACAAGATGAGCGTTTGACGACTGCTGATGCCAAAGCTCGTTTATTCGAACAAGGTGGTTATCGAAACCTTGGCAAAGGTAACGTTGATAACATGTCTGCAGTAATCATTTTAGAAAGTTTCTTTGAGCAGTTTTATGGTGACTAACGGGCTTTGTTAATCACAGTATTGCTGTTTAAATCTGGAATAAAGCCTGCCTCTCGGTAGGCTTTTTCAATTGCGCCTGTTTTACGTAGTTGCGAAAGCCCCTTTTGAATTGCAGCAAAAGCCGCTTTGCCATCGGGGTGACTCTTCGAAATAATAAAATGACGGCTATCATTGAGCTGGAGTACAAGGTTTGGCACTGCAACCAGTTCAATATTTTCTAAACTATAACGGTTATTGAGACTCGGCATCAGGGGCATCATCATAAAATCAACCCACTGCATCGATACAGTGCGGACTTGCCCAAGCCACTCATCTTCTCTGAGCAGCTCTTTTAGTGGCAGAGCCGATAACGTTTGCCAATCAGTTTGCCAGCGTGGCGTTGATACCGCAGTTAATTGTTTAAAGTCAGCAAGCTGTTTTACTTTAAGCACTTTTTTATTGTTCGGCGAAGTAAATATGCCCGCAAAATACTCACCATTTCTAATGACTGGATCTGAGATATACACTGACTCTGCAAGCTGCTTTGCATCAACAGACCAAACACTATCGAAGCTTAATAGTAATTGGCCATCCTCTAACAACTTGGTATTACGGTAATTAACATTCCCTTTGTGGTAGCGAAATGGCTTAGTAAAACCACCTAAACTCAACGCTTGTTGAGCGATGATCATATCAACGACGTCGCGGCGAATGTAAGCACCACTAAAGTCTTTAACTTCAATGGGCTTACGACCATTCAAAAAGCGACTGTAATCGTCATAAACATCATCGCGAATAAAAATAACCACGCTTTTATTGTCATTACCGTATACGTGAAACGTACTCAATAATAAAAATAACCAGCCGATTAAATTTACTCGCAGCAGCATTTATATATCACTCTTACCATCAAGGCCATCGATAGTCACACCTTGTAAGAAACCAGCACCACTTTGTTCATTGTTTTGCAGCTTAATCATTAGGCGTAAGTCATTTGGCGAGTCAGCATGGTGCAGCGCATCAGCGTAGTTAATACGACGCTGTTTATAAAGCTCAAATAACGCTTGGTCAAAGGTCTGCATGCCCATTTCTTTCGATTTAGCCATGGTTTCTTTGATAGAGCCGATATCGCCACGCTTGATGAGCTCTGCCACCATCGGTGAATTTAGTAGAATTTCGATAGCAGCGACACGCCCTTCCCCATCAGCAGTTGGCACCAACTGCTGCGCAACAATGGCGCGAAGGTTCAGTGCAAGGTCGTACTTTAACTTATCGTGCTTTTCTTTAGGTACTAAGTGCATGATACGGTCAATAGCTTGGTTGGCATTATTTGCATGCAGTGTTGCCACACACAAGTGACCGGTTTCAGCAAAGCTAAGTGCGTATTCCATGGTCTCTTGTGAACGGATCTCACCAATTAAGATCACATCAGGTGCTTGACGCAGTGAACTTTTCAGGGCTGATTCAAAGCTTTCTGTATCTAAACCAACCTCGCGTTGAGTGATGATACTTTTACGATGTTCGTGGACAAACTCGATAGGATCTTCAATGGTAAGAATATGACCACGTTGATTGCGATTACGATAACCCAAAAGCGCTGCTAATGACGTAGATTTACCTGTGCCTGTACCACCCACAAACAGCACTAAACCACGTTTTGCCATGATCACATCGGTTAATGTTGATGGCAAACCAAGTTCATTCACATCAGGAATTTGCGTAACGATACGGCGAATAACCATACCCGCTCTATCACGTTGCCAAAAGGCTGAAACACGGAAACGGCCTTCATCGGTTGCAATCGCAAAGTTACATTCTTTAGTGTCATGAAACTCTTTGCGCTGTTTATCGTTCATTGCAGACTCAACTAAAGCGAGTGAATCTTCATCAGAGAGTTTTTCATCACTTAAAGGCAACAGTTCGCCGTTTACTTTTGCACTGACAGGAAGCTGGCTAGAAACAAACAAGTCAGAGCCTTTTTTGTCGATCATGACTTGTAAAAAATGATTTAAAGGTAAAGACATTTTAAATAGCTCCGTTAACCACCAAACTGGGTTTTATCTTGCGCTTTAGCTCGTGCATCATTGGTTGTAATAATGCCGTAGTTAACTAAGTTTGCTAAGCATTGATCCATGGTCTGCATACCATGCGATGCACCGGTTTGAATTGATGAATACATTTGTGCAATTTTATCTTCACGGATCAGATTTCGGATAGCCGGCACACCAATCATAATTTCGTGTGCTGCAACTCGCCCACCGCCCACTTTTTTAAGTAAGGTTTGCGAGATTACAGCGCGTAATGATTCAGATAACATTGAACGTACCATGTCTTTTTCTTCACCTGGGAAAACGTCAATAATACGGTCAATGGTTTTTGGTGCTGATGTGGTATGCAAGGTACCAAACACTAAGTGACCTGTTTCTGCTGCAGTCATCGCAAGACGGATTGTTTCAAGGTCACGAAGCTCACCTACTAAGATAACATCAGGGTCTTCACGAAGAGCGCTTCGAAGTGCATTGGAGAAGCTGTGCGTGTCACGATGAACTTCACGTTGGTTAATAAGGCTGAGCTTATTATCGTGCACGAATTCGATTGGATCTTCGATAGTTAAAATATGGTGATGTTTGGTTTGATTAATATAATCAACCATCGCCGCTAAGGTGGTTGATTTACCCGAACCCGTAGGGCCTGTAACCAACACTAAACCACGTGGGTTGTCGGCAATGGTTTTAAAAATATCTGGGGCACCTAAATCATCCAGTGTTAATACATCGCTTGGGATAGTACGAAACACCGCAGCCGGGCCACGGTTTGAGTTAAATGCATTAACACGGAAACGCGCAAGGTTTGGTACTTCAAATGAAAAATCCACTTCAAGATTTTGTTCGTAGTCCTTACGCTGATTATCGTTCATAATATCGTATACCAGACTATTTACATCTTTTTGTTCTAATGCTGGAATATTAATACGACGCACATCACCATCAACACGTATCATAGGTGATACGCCCGATGACAAGTGTAAATCCGAGGCTTTGTGTTGCACACTAAAGGCCAATAATTCGGTAATATCCATTTATGACTCCACAACCAACTGATAATTATATGGTTACAATAGCAGAACGACTTACATCCGCCTACGCAAGAATTGCTCAAGCTGCAAAAAATAATCATCGCGATGAGCAATCAATCAGCCTATTGGCTGTTTCAAAAACAAAACCTGCAGACGATGTGATTGCCGCCTATACGCATGGTCAACGCCAGTTTGGCGAATCATACGTTCAAGAAGCAGTCACAAAGGTCACAGCATTGGCTGATTACACAGACATTATTTGGCACTTTATTGGCCCTATTCAATCAAATAAAAGTGCACAAGTAGCCACACATTTCGATTGGGTACAAAGTGTTGACCGCACTAAAATTGCAAAACGTCTTAATGAGCAACGACCAGCCGACAAAGCCCCGCTCAATGTATTAATTCAAGTTAATATTAGTTTAGAAGAGGCGAAGTCAGGCTGCCACCCAGACGAGCTAATGGCATTGGCCGAATTCGTCAATCAATGCCCTAATTTGTGCCTGCGTGGTGTGATGGCGATTCCTGCCAAAACCGACGATGCCCAGCTACAATTACAATATTTTGAGCAATTAAGCGCTTGCTTTGATAAACTAAAGGCCCAATATCCCCAAGTAGACACCTTGTCGATGGGTATGAGTAACGATGTTGAAGCGGCGATTGCAGCAGGTTCAACCATGGTACGCATTGGCACGGATATATTTGGCCAACGAAATTAAAAGGTGATAACAGACATATGTCAGACAAAAAAATCGCATTTATAGGCACGGGTAACATGAGCTACGCCATCATTGGCGGCATGGTAAAGAACGGTTTTGCAGCTAAAAACATCATTGCAACCAATCGCAACCAAGACAAATTAGCTAAGGTTGCTGCTGATTTCGGGGTGCAAACTACCGCGGATAACAACGCGGCACTTCGCGATGCAGATGTGATTGTCTTATCTGTTAAACCACAAATGATGGGCGAGCTTTGTCAATCATTCCAAGATTCTGGCGTTGATTTTAGCAACAAACTATTTATTTCAGTGGCTGCCGGTCTTACCGTTAAACGATTACGTGAAATGCTAGGCCAAGATGTAAAAATGGTACGTTGCATGCCAAATACCCCTTCACTACTCGGTCGCGGTGTTTCTGGCCTTTATGGCGCGGGTGAAACCGCTGAAGAACACGAGTTTGTGCAACAAGTTTTTGAGTGTACAGGCATTGTTGTGTGGGTTGAGCAAGAGTCACAAATCAACGATATCATTGCTGTAACAGGCTCATCACCTGCTTACTTCTTCTTATTTATGGAAGCTATTGAAGAAAAAGCCAAAGCACTTGGTTTTAGCGATGAAGATGCACGCCGTTTAGTACAACAAACCGCACTGGGTGCAGCCGAAATGGCGCTGTCGCAACAAGACATCAGTATTTCTCAGCTACGTGCAAACGTAACCTCTAAAGGGGGTACAACTCACGAAGCGGTAGAACATCTGAAATCACAAGGTTTAGTCGGTACTGTTGCAGATGCAATGGATGCCTGTATTGCTCGCGCTGAAGCGATGGAAAAAGAACTTTAAGCTTACTTTTTGAAGGTAAAACTATGCAAGCCATGCACTTTTTAGTTGGGATTATTTTTGATCTCTTTTTAATGGTGGTCCTTTTACGCTTTTGGTTACAAGCGGCAAAAGCTGACTTTTACAATCCTATGAGCCAGTTTGTGGTGAAAGCCACTTCGTTCGCAGTGAACCCTCTACGTAAAATCATCCCTGGAGTGGGTGGCTTTGATATTGCTTCATTAGTGCTTGCTTATTTAGTTGCTGTAGCAAAACTCAGTGTTATTTTTCTGATGTTTTATAATGCTTGGGCGCCGGGTCCAGTATTCATTCAAGCATTTATGACAGTGATCAAAGAAGGTTTAAACTTATTATTTTGGGTATTAATTATTCGTGCTTTACTTAGTTGGGTAAGCCAAGGCTACAACCCAATTGAAGCTGTATTCCACCAGCTAACTGAGCCAATGTTACGCCCAATTCGTAAGGTTATTCCGCCACTCGGTGGTCTGGACTTATCAATCTTAGTGTTGATTATTGGTCTACAGTTTTTACAAATTCTATTAATGGATTTTATTGGCTAAGCGTTTAACGTGAAGCAGTAAGGGGCCGAAAGGCCTCTTTTGTTAAGTGAGATATACCATGAAGCAATTTATTTATTTTTCTTTGATTTTATTAAGTTTATTTACAAGCTATGCCAAAGCAGATGAACAAGCAGGCGCTCAGTACAAGGTACTTGGTCCTTGGGAAGTTCACTACATTGCATTTCCATCGACCTTCATTCAGCCAAATATCGCCAAAAACTACGACTTAGACCGTAGCCCTAATAAAGGGATTATCAATATTTCGGTATTAAAAAATAGCGACAAATCAGCACAAACAGCTAGCTTAACAGGCACAGCTCGTAACCTGCTTGGCAATAAAAAACAGCTTACATTTAAAGAAGTTGTTGAAGGTGATGCAATTTATTACCTTGCACAAATCGATTACAGCAACGAAGAAATTTACCGTTTTGATATCGAAATTAATCAAAATGGCCAAGTACAGACGCTGAAATTTCAGCAAAAATTTTACGTAGATTAATAGACCTATGAACAACACCTTGGTTTTAGCCACGGGTAATCCTGGCAAAGTAAAAGAGCTGGCAAGTATGCTCAGCCCACTTAATATTAACGTGGTTCCACAAAGTGATTTTCAAGTACCTGACGTACCAGAAACAGGCACCACATTTGTTGAAAACGCCATTATTAAAGCGCGTCATGCGGCAAAGATCACAGGTTTACCTGCGATTGCCGATGACTCAGGTCTGGAAGTCGACGGCCTAAATGGTGCGCCGGGTGTGTACTCTGCACGCTTTGCCGGAGCGGATGCGAGTGATCAAGATAATATCGACAAGCTATTAAAAGAGCTTGCTGATAACCCAGTTCGCAGTGCGCGTTTTTGGTGTGTGTTAGTACTAATGCGCCACGCCGACGACCCGACACCACTTATTTGTAGTGCCAGTTGGGAAGGCGAAATCACCCATAGCCAAGATGGTCAGGGTGGTTTTGGTTATGATCCGGTGTTTTATGTGCCGTCTGAGCAATGTACTAGCGCTCAGTTAACTAAAGAGCAAAAAAATGCCCTTAGCCATCGCGGCCAAGCTTTAAAACAACTACTTGCGCAATTGCAGCAAAAAGGCGGCCTGTGAGTTTACCGCCTTTGAGTTTATATGTGCACGTGCCTTGGTGCGTGCAAAAGTGCCCATACTGTGACTTTAATAGTCATGGCCAAAAAGGCACGATCCCCGAAAAAGAATACGTTCAGCATCTTATTGATGATCTCAAGGCCGATTTACACTTAGTACAAGGGCGTAAAATCCACAGCATCTTTATTGGTGGCGGTACCCCGAGCTTATTAACCGGGGACGCTTATACTCGCCTACTTGGCGAAGTCGACAGATTAATTGGCTTAAGCGATGACTGTGAAATTACCCTAGAGGCAAACCCAGGCACCGTCGAAACTGGTCGCTTTAAAGAATATGTTGCCGCTGGCATTAATCGTATTTCGATTGGTGTGCAAAGCATGCAAAACGACAAGCTAAAAGCCCTTGGCCGCATTCATGGTGCTGATGAAGCAAGCTACGCTGCTAAGCAAGCGCATCAAGCGGGACTAAACAGTTTTAACCTTGATTTAATGCATGGCTTACCCGGACAATCTCTTGAAGATGCCTTGGGTGACCTTGAAAAAATCATTGCCCTTAATCCTCCCCATATCTCTTGGTATCAGCTAACGATTGAGCCAAATACGCAATTTGCTTCAAAGCCACCGACCTTACCTCATGATGACATCCTTTGGGATATTCAAGAACAAGGTCAAGCTTTACTAGCCGCAGCAGGTTATGAGCAATACGAGATTTCAGGCTACGCCAAGCCCGGCTACCAATGCCGTCATAACTTGAATTATTGGCGATTTGGCGATTATCTCGGTATCGGCTGTGGTGCTCATGGTAAAATTACTGATGAAAATAAAGTCATCACCCGCACCGTGAAAGTTAAGCACCCGCGGGGTTATATGGACCTTGCCAAACCTTATTTATACGAACAATGGCAAGTAACCGAAGACGATTTAGCCTTTGAATTCTTTATGAATCGCTTTCGCTTAGTCGAACCTTGTCCGAAAGCAGATTTACCTTTGCTTACAAGTTTGTCACTGCAAAGTCAGGAACAAGCCTTGACCGAAGCAATTACAAAAGGCTTACTAATTGATGACAAAGATAACTGGCAGGTAAGCCAAAAAGGCCATCGTTTTTTGAATGACCTGCTAGAATTATTCGTTTAATAATTATATTTCTAACAACAACAAAGGAATTAAAATGCGTAAATTGACCTTCATCGCTGCGGCGGTAAGCGTTGCATTACTTGGTGGCTGCCAACAAATGCAAGAGCAACCAACGCCTGCGCCAAGCGTACAAAGCCAACCTGTTCAAAGTGAAATCGATAAAGCAAATGCTTTCTTCGAAGATACTTTTAACCGTGACGTAATGAAAAGCCCTGTCTACCAAACATACATGGGTATCAAAAAAGATTACGATAAATGGGATGATGGTAGCGAAGAGCGCGTTTTAGCTGACTTTGAACAAACTAAAGCTGACTTAGTTGCATTGAATGCAATTAATCGTGATTTATTAGATGACGCAACAAAAGTAAGCTACGACCTTAAAAAACAAGACTTAGAAAACGAAATTGCTGATTTCAAATGGCGTCATTACAACTACCCTGTGAACCAAATGTTTGGGGTTCACTCGATGATCCCTGCGTTTTTAATCAACCAACATCAGATTGCTGATGTATCTGATGCAAAAGCGTATATCTCGCGTTTAAATGGTGTACCAGCGGTCATTGATCAATTAATCACTGATTTAGAAGTACGTGCAGATGAAGGTATCATCGCGCCTAAGTTTGTATTCCCACACGTGATTGATTCAAGCAAAAACATCTTACGCGGCGCACCGTTTAATGATGGTGAAGATTCAACATTACTTGCTGACTTTAAACGTAAAGTTAACGCTCTAGAGATTGCAGATAACGAAAAATCAGCACTTATCAGCGATGCTGAAAAAGCCCTAAAAGCGGCTCTTAAACCTTCTTACACTAAGCTAATTAACTTTTTAGCTCAGTTAGAAAAACGCGCAGATGACCGTGACGGTGCTTGGAAATTCCCTGACGGTGAAGCGTTCTATAACAATGCGCTAGCACGTACCACAACAACTGATTTAACAGCGAAAGAAATTCACTCTATCGGGTTAGCTGAAGTTGCGCGTATTCACGACGAAATGCGTGCAATCAAAGACAAAGTTGGCTTTAAAGGTGACCTTAAAGCATTCATGCAATTCATGAAAACTGATAAGCAGTTCTACTACCCGAATACCGCTGAAGGTAAACAACGTTACCTTGATGAAGCTACGGCTCTTATCGATAACATGAAATCTCGCCTAGATGAGTTATTCATTGTTAAGCCCAAAGCTGACCTTAAAGTTAAAGCTGTAGAAGCATTCCGCGAAAAAGCTGCAGGTAAAGCGTTCTACCAACAACCTGCACCAGATGGTTCTCGCCCAGGTATTTATTACGCAAACCTATACGATATGGAAGCAATGCCAACATACCAAATGGAAGCACTTGCATACCACGAAGGTATTCCAGGTCACCACATGCAAATTGCTATCGCGCAAGAACTTGAAGGTGTGCCTAAGTTCCGTAAGTTTGGTGGCTACACCGCGTATGTTGAAGGCTGGGGTTTATACTCTGAGCTAGTACCAAAAGAAATGGGCTTATACGAAGACCCTTATTCAGATTTTGGTCGTCTTTCAATGGAGTTATGGCGTGCATGTCGCTTAGTTGTAGATACCGGTATCCACGCTATGAAGTGGACGCGTCAACAGGGTATCGACTACTACGTAAATAACACACCTAACGCAACCTCTGATGGCGTTAAAATGGTTGAGCGTCACATTGTAATGCCTTCACAAGCGACGGCATACAAAGTAGGTATGTTGAAAATTTTAGAGCTTCGTGAAGCGGCTAAAGAAAAACTAGGTGATAAATTCGATATTCGTGAATTCCACGACGTCGTACTTAAAAATGGTGCTGTACCATTAAACGTACTTGAGAAGTTTGTTGACCAATGGGTTGCTAAGAAACAAGCAGCTTAAACAATAAAGACTTGAAAAAGGCCGCTCAGCGGCCTTTTTTATTTATTTAAACAAGTAGTTGAGCTATAAATGTATAAATAATAAAAAACGAGTATTTTCATGCAAAGCGCTATAGAGCAATTGAACAGCCGACTTCAGCATCACCAATTAAAAGAACTCATTGCCGATTACCAAAGTGTTTCGGGGGTTTTGCAAGCGGCACAATTACAACACATCTATCAATTAGCGTGCAGTAGTGAAGTTAAATACTTGTTTTTACAAAATGTTGCAGCGCATTTACTCGAAGCCAGCCCGCTGCCAAGTGAAGCGGTTGCCTTGATTGATGATATCGATAAACTAAGCTTTTTTACTCCGGGGCTTAAGTTTCAAAATGCCTTTTGTATTACCGACAACCAAGGTAACACCCTACTACATCATTTATTTACGCAGTGCCAAGCAGATAAACTTCCCTTTAATTACTTGCGTTCGTTAATGTTATTTGAAAGCAACGAAAGCTTAGGTGTTGCGTTAAAAACATTAAATAAGCAGCAGCTCTCTCCAATTGGTTGTTTTATAGCACTAAACAGCACGACTCAAATGCTAGCCAAACATGAATTCTCTGCGTTATTAGCCATGATGGAAGTCGACCAAAGTCACAGCCCTAGTGCAGTCAGCGCCTTGGTAAATACCCTTAAGCAATTCTATGGTACCAATCAACCAACGAATGCCGACAGCAAAGTGCTGCTTTGCGCGGCCTATTTGCAAGTGCCAACGGCACAGTTATTAAACGCGCTTAATCAATAACCCGATGAATAAGGATGTTGTTAAAGCGTTTTTATCGCTCAGTAGTTTTACCGCTCTTAATCATGGTAGCCGTATTGTGCTCACCTTGTGCCTTGCAAGGTTATTAAGTAGTGATGAGTTTGGTACTTTTGCGGCGTTACTCGCACTTTGTGAAATTCTTTTGTTACCTGCGAGTATGGGCTTTGCATCGTCTTTAATGCGTATTAGCTATCCGCTCTACAAGGCTCAGCAACATGAGTTATTACGGGGCTTAAAACACGTATATTTAGCTGCATCGTGTTTATTCGGGGTGATTTTTGTCGCTGCGGTGGTGATTAGCTTTCAGGCTATTTCACCGCATCAAAGTGCCAAAGAGCATGTAGTTTATTTACTGTTACTGGTGCCGATTGGCGCTATTATGCAAAGCCAATCGGCTTTTTTAGTGGCGTTAAATAAACCTAAAATAGGCCTAATAACACAGCAATGTATCTTTGAATTATTAACCGCAGGGTTTTGTTTCTTAGTTTATTTGATACGTGGGGACTTATCGTTAGTCGAGATTTGTATCTTGTTGTTTTGTAGTATCTTGTGTGTAGTCAGCTATCAATATTGGCTAATCAAAAAAATGATCGTCGCAGGGACTGCCCGCTACCAAACTAAGCAATGGTGTAAAGACTCCTTGATCATGCTCGCCAGTGGCGCAGGCACCGTATTAGTAGCAAAACTCGATGTATTATTGGTGCATCACTGGTTTGGTGCACAAGGCGTGAGTATCTTCTTTCCTGCGGTAGTGATCGCCGGCTTACTGACGATTTTAGGCAATGCGGCCAACCAATATTTAAAACCCATTTTAATGGCTAACGAAAATACCGAACAGCAACTGAGCGAGTTAATGAAAGTAGTGTGGCGCTTTAACTTTGCCGCTATCTTGCTACTCGCCTTGCTCGCAAAACCACTACTCAGCCTCTATGGCGAAAGCCAATTACAAGAAGGGTTTTGGATTTTAATGCTGCTGTTACTCGGGCAATTGTTACTACCAGCGAGAATTTTAGCGAGTAGCATGATCAAATTAAAAGGCAACCCACTCATCAACTTGTACGTATTACTAGGCGCAACCAGTGTCACCGTATTGATGGCTATAATTTTAAAAGATCAGTTTGGCTTAATGGGCGTGGCTGTTGCGTTTAGTGGTGGCTTTATGCTTGGTGCGCTATGCCGCATGGTGATTGTGTGTACACGCATGCGGCTGCCTTTATCTGTGGTATTGGGTTTAGTCAGATAAATAATATTCGACACTGGTAACAACACGTACTTTTTTCAGCTGAGGTGTATTTGAGTCTCTATCAGAAATTGAAAACTGGCCTTGGTGGGCGGTTTTAATTTTACCCAGCTTAGACTGTGAATCTTTAGCAAATTTCATTGCTACTTCACGGGCTTTTTCGGTTGCCTCTTGAATCATATTTGGCTTGATTTCATTTAAGCCATTAAACAAATACTGAATACGCGTTTCGTAGTTATCTTGCACTATCGCGATACCTTGCTTGGCTAATTGGCTTACTTCGCCTAACGCATGCTGTACTTTTTCAATATCATTCGAATAAACAATCACATTGCTGCGAGCAATATAACGGAACTGCTGATTCTCGCCGCCATATTCACGGGCTTGTTTATCAATAATTGACTGACTACCCAGACTAATTTCTTCGTCGCTAAAGCCATGCAGCTTTAAAAAGGCAACGACTGCATCACTTTTCTCTTCAACCCGCCCCACTAATTTTTCAAGGTTGTTATCGGCATCAGAAAACTGCAGTGGCCAAATAACGGTGTCGGCTGGCACTTCCATTTCGGCTAACCCTTTAACATGAACAGTGCGCTCCATGCCTTTCACATCAAGGGCTGCACTTTTCAAAATAAAACCTAATCCAAGCAAACCAACCGCCAATGCACACGCTGCAATAACGATATTAAATGGTTGCGCTTTATTCATGCTTTTCTCCTTGATGTAGGTCACTGTTTTTGACTCGAAAAGTAGTTATAAACAGGTTATCTTATGAGTATAACTTTTAATACTTTAGAAGCGTGTCGGTTCTAGTTTGGGTGTATTAAACTTAACAGACCCTGAAGTTTTAACAAACAGCGCAAGCGAAGGAAACAGCATGAGCGTTAAACGTATTAGCCAATTTTTTAACCCTAAATCAGTCGCGGTCATTGGCGCCTCAAATTCCCCTAACCGAGCGGGCTTTGTGGTTATGCGCAACCTTTTACAAGGGGGCTTTAAAGGCCCAATCATGCCTGTTAGCTTAAATCACAGCGCTGTACACGGCGTATTAGCCTACCCGAGCATTGCTGCACTACCTAAAGTGCCTGATCTTGCGGTTATTTGTACTAATAAAAACACCTTAATCAACATCATTAATGAGCTTGGAGAGCTTGGCTGTAAACATGCAGTGGTGATTGCTGCGGGTTTAAACGCCGACCAAAAGCACGCACTGAAAGAAGCAGCTGCTGAGGCTAATGTGTCTTTACTTGGGCCTAATTGCTTGGGCTTGCTGATTCCTCACATTGGCTTAAATGCTAGTTTTTCGCACACAGTTGCAAGCCCAGGAAAGCTCGCTTTTGTGTCGCAATCGGCCGCGGTTTGCTCAACGATTCTTGATTGGGCGAAGAACAAAGAGATTGGCTTTTCATATTTTGTGTCTGTAGGTGATTGCCTTGATATCGACTTTGATGAGTTACTCGACTTTTTAGGCCGCGATGCAAAAACCAAGGCTATTTTGTTGTATATCGATAATATAGAAGATATTCGCAGCTTTATTTCTGCAGCGCGAGCCGCTGCGTTTAGTAAACCCGTAATTGCTATTAAAACCGGTAAAACCAGTGCCGGAGCCCTTGCTGCAGAAATACACACTGGTGGCAAACAAAGCTCAGATGCGGTCTATGATGCGCTATTCCAACGAGCGGGTATGTTAAGAGTAAACGACTTACGAGAGCTTTTTGCTGCTACACAAACGCTAGCAATGCACCCCAAACTACTTAAAGTCGAGCAACTGACTATTTTAACCAATGGCGGCGGCCCAGGTGTCATGGCTGTGGATACGCTCTTGCAAAGCTCAGGAAAGTTGGCAGAGCTTAGCGACGAGACCAGAGCTGCGCTTAATAAAGTGATTCCGCAATCAGAAATGACCTCGAATCCGGTGGATATTTTTGGTGACTCAGCGCCAAGACGCTATCAACAAGCGTTAGAAATCTTGCTGCAAGCCAAAGAAGTTAAAAACCTGCTGATCATTCACACCCCTTCTGCGCTTGCACCGAGTGAAGATTATGCAGAGATCATTGTTGAAACCTTAGAGAAAATCCCGAAGATGGCACGCCCTTATGTTATGACGAACTTTATGGGTGAAGATGCCGCGTATGCCGCGCGTAAGGTCTGCGCTAATAATGCCATTCCGACCTACCGTACACCTGAAGGTGCGGTTGGTGCGTTTATGCACTTGGTAAGTTATCGTCGTAACCAAAAACATTTAACGCAAACGCCAGAATCGAACACCGATGATGCAAAAATAAATAAAGACGCAGCACGCACTGTAGTGAATGAGTTTTTAGCCGAAGAGCAAAGCTATTTATCAACCCATGAAGCAAGCCAAATTCTCACTCATTATGGTATTGATTGTATTCAAACTGAGGTTGCTTACACACCAACAGAAGCCAAAGAGCAAGCTATCGAACTGGGTTTTCCGGTAGCGTTAAAATTAATTAGCCCAAGTATTCCTTCAAAATCAGAAGTCGGTGGTGTGGTCCTTAATTTAAATGATGCGCAAGAAGTTGAACAAACAGCCTTTGCCATGCTGCTACGAATCAAAAACACCTACCCTGATGCCCATATAGAAGGTTTTTCACTGCAAAAGATGGCGCCACGAGCGGGTGCTAATGAGCTACGTATCGCTATAAAAACAGAGCCTAATTTTGGCCCAGTGATCTTACTGGGTGAAGCAGGCACCGGACTTGAATTCGCTCAAGCTGCAGTGGCATTACCGCCACTGAATATGAACTTGGCAAAATACCTGATTGCTGCGGCGCACGATAAAGGCGTACTTAAAGACCGCGTACTACCAGAAAAAGTCGATAAATACCGTTTATGTGCCCTACTCACCCGCATTTCGCAGCTGGTTATCGACCAACCTGATATTACTAGTGTTGAGTTAAACCCTATTTTAGCCAGCAACGGTCAGTTTTTGGTACTTGATGCAACCATTGGCCTTAGCCGTTATAAAGCAAAAGCGAACCGTAAGCGCTTGTGTATTCGCCCCTACCCGATTGAATTGGTTAAAGAAGTAACCCTTAAAAACAATACCCAAGCACAGCTAAGACCTATCAAACCGGAAGATGAGCAAGCACACTTAGAGTTTGATCAATCATTGAGTAAAGAAGACAGATATAAGCGCTTCTTCGGTGAATTACCGCAATTCAACCATGATCAGCTCGCGAAAATGACGCAAATTGATTATGACCGAGAAATGGCGTTTATTGTCAGCCAAGAGCAAAATGGTTCAGCCTGTACATTAGGGGTATCTCGTGTATTGATGGATCCAGACAAGCTCGATGCGGAATTTGCAATTGTGGTGCGCTCTGATTGCCAAGGTTTAGGGCTTGGCACAATATTAATGAACGCGGCAATTGAGCATTGTAAAAACCAAGGCGTTAAACAAATTGCAGGTATCACCTTGCCAGAAAACACCGGCATGATTGAACTGGCACGAAAACTCGGGTTTAAGATCACCCGCGACTTTGAAGAAGGCAGCATAAATATGGTGCTAAAACTTAACTAAAACTGGATCACTATTTTGCATCGTTTAAGAAATTACACTGCACGAGTTTTTGAAGGTAACGGTAAATATCGACGTATAGGACGCGCACTCGACGTATTTTTGATGTCGCTGATCATGGTCAATGTGGTGGCAATTGTACTGGAGTCGGTTGGCCCTTTAGCAAAGCAATATCATCACGAATTTTTAATGATTGAGCTGATTTCTGTCGGTATCTTCACCTTAGAATATGTGCTCAGACTTTGGTCTTGTGTAGATAAAAGCGTGCATAAAGAAAGCCCATTAACAAACTCAAAAATTCGCATTAGATATTTCTTTTCGCCGTTGGCGCTGATTGATCTGATCGCGATTTTACCCACCATTCTGATGGTCTTTGTGAGTGTTGATTTACGCTTCTTACGAGTGCTTAGGTTAATGCGTATCTTTAAGCTGACCCGCTATTCAAGGGCGATGCAGCTATTATTAAATTCATTTAAAGAAGAAAGCAGCTCACTGCTTGCGGCATTTTTTATTATGGCTGTGGTCTTGATCATTGCCTCATGCGGTATTTATTTAATTGAACACGATGTGCAGCCCGATAAATTTGGCTCTATTCCTGCTGCGATGTGGTGGGCCATGGTGACATTAACAACCGTTGGTTATGGCGATGTCGTACCTGTGACTCCCCTTGGTCGCTTATTTGGTGGTGCCATCACACTAGTTAGTATGGGCATGGTGGCTATTCCAACTGGTTTGTTGGCCTCAAGCTTTTCTGAGCAGTTACGTAAACGCAGACAAGTGTTTACCGATGCAGTCCACGAAGCCGTTGAAGATGGGCATTTATCGCCGGTTGAAGAAGAACACTTAGAAAACTTACGGTATAAACTGGGTTTAAGTCAGCAAGAGGCGAATAAAGCGATTCATAACGAACTTAAAAACCGCAATCGTAACTTATATTGCCGCCACTGCGGAAAACGCCAAGATTAACGAAAAGGGTAAAGCTTTGGCTTTACCCTAAAAATTCCTCATCCCATTGAGTATCTAAAAGCGCTTTTACTTCATCACCTGCCACAGGTTTGCTAAACAGATAACCTTGGAAATATTCACAACCTAAAGTGCGTAAGAATTGCAATTGCGTGTGGTTTTCAACCCCTTCGGCTACACACTCTTTCCCTAAGCTTTTTGCCAAGGTAAGCGTTGAGTTGATAATCGCTTCATCACCTTTATCGACCCCGATGTCGTTGACAAAACTCTTGTCTATTTTCAGCACATCAACCGGAAAACGTTTCAAATAGGTCAGTGACGCATAGCCTGTACCAAAGTCATCCATATAAATACGACAGCCTAGGGCTTTGAGTTTTTCCATACTTTGCTGCGCTTTATCTGAATCATGCATCATTACTGATTCGGTGATCTCAAACACTAACGCGCTTGCAGGCACTTTAATTGCGCTTATTGATTGATGTATTTTCTCGACTAGATTCTCGCTTTCAAAATCGAGGGCAGAGAGATTTATAGAAACATATAAATCAGGATGCGTGATACGCCACTGGCGTAGCTCAATTAATGCCCTTGAAAGGGTTTGCAACATAATTTTGGTAATTAGCCCTGAGCTCTCCGCAGCATTTGCAAAGTCTTCTGGTTTATATTCATCATTACTAGGCCAACGTAGTAACACTTCAAGTCCTGCAACTTTACCTGTTTGTGCACTCACGATTGGCTGATAATAATTACAAAACTCGTGCTCTTGATAGGCTTTGCTTAGCTGAGATTCAAGATGCAAAGTACGCTGCACTTGCAAGTTCATTTCTTGCTTATAGAATTGATAACAACTCTCGACATGACTTTTCGCGTGATACAGTGCCACATTAGAGGCTTTCAGCAATGCTTTGGTATCCTTTGCATCATCTGGGTAAACAGCAACACCAACGCTAAGGTTCACTTTTACAGCTTGCTGGCTCAGTTCAATATGGGTATCGACACAATCCATTACTTTTGCACATAACAGCAGTAGCTCATCAAGCTGCTTAAAATCTTCAGCAAGGATCACAAACTCGTCACCATCGAAACGAGCCACGCTATCTTGTGGGCGCAATACGAGCTTTAAACGCTTAGCAACACGCTTAATTAATTCATCTGATTCCTCACGTCCGAGCGAATCATTAAAGTGCTTAAAGCGCTTAATATTAACGTTTAATAAGGCGACTTTTGTTTGATGGTAATCAGCTTGTTCAATGGCATGAATAACCCGATCATTGAATAAGGTTTTATTTGGTAGCCCCGTCAAAGCGTCGTAATTGGCCAGTAAATGCAGCTCGCTTTCAGCCAGCTTTTGCGCGCTAATATCGGTAACAATAATGACGTAACTATCAAGCTGGCGATTACTGCCCGCCACCGCGCTAATTTTTATTAATACTTGGCGTTTCTCACCGCTGGCAACTTCAACCACATCTTCGGCAGAGAAATGCTCGCCCGATTTCAACGTTTGCATAATACGCAGATAATGAATACGGGTAGAGATAGGCATACCAAGTGTGAGCGAGCGGCTAGAGCGAGGCTCTGCAGGGAAACCAAAGGCATCTTGGAATGACTTATTGGTAGCACGAATACGCAGGTTTTTATCTAAGATAAACACCCAGTCACGGGTTTGTTCAAATGCCGCACCAAACAAGCGGGCATTTTCTTCAAATACCAGTTCGCGAGTCATATTCGTGTAAGTGCCAGCAACTTTTTCAGGGGCGCTGTCTTGCCACTCAACCACTTTGCCAAAGTCTTTATACCAACGCCAATTGCCATCAGCATGACGTAATCTGTAAGTGCAATTGAAATAGCCTTTTTGCGTTGATAAAAATTCTAACCACTCTAAACGGAAAGTTTGTTTATCATGTGGGTGAATCTTGGCTAAATAATCATCTAAATTAACGCTGTCAGTTTCATAGCCTAACTCATTTTTAAGACGCGGCTGATAAATAATCGGGCTTTGCGATGACCAATCCCAAACCCCTGAATGACTGCCTTCAAGAGCAAGCTTCAATCGCGCTTCACTCTCTTTACTTTCTTTATGGGCAGCTAGCAGTATTTGTTGCATACGGTTACGTCTAAACACCCAAGCAGCAACAAACAGTGCAACCAAAATCACATATAAAACTATAAAGTGTGGCGCACGCCAAGGGGGGTATTTCACTTCGATATTTAAAATAGCGGGCGGCGTTAAATCTCCGGTTAATGGATCTTTTGCCCATACCTTAAGGTGGTATTTCCCTGCACTGAGTTTTGGGAAGAGCACCCGGTTGTTATTGCGGGTATAGGTTTTTTGACCATCACCCAGTTGGTATTCATAAATGATACGTTCTTGATAGTTAAATGCCATCGCCGAAAAGGCAACTTCGAGGCCTATATCATCATGCTCAAGGACAACACTGTCGATTGGCTGTTTTAGCTCAGCGGGTAAATCACGAGACATTAAATCAAGGTTGGTTATATTTACGTGATCAATCAAAGCTTGCTGATAGTGGTTATCCATAGGGTAAAAATAGGTAAATCCTTTTAGCGTACCATAGACAATTTGCCCCGACTCAAGCTTAGTAAATGCCCCACTATTAAACTCGGTTGAGAATAACCCTTCTGAGCCAGTAAATTGCTGAAAATGTAAATTATCTGGGTTCAGTCGCCAAAGTCCTTTGTGGCTACTCATCCAGATCATGCCTGCTTCATCAAGCACCATGTCGTATAACAAAGTACCTAACTTATTCTTCTCAAGGTCGATGGTATAAATATGTTCGTAGGTGCTGGCGTCTAAGCCGATTAATCCAAAGTTTGAAAGCGATAACCACAACACATTGTTGTTATCTATGATGTAAGACATCACATTCACAGCAACATTTTCATGCTGTTCAGGCACTTTGTAAATCGTCGAAAGCTCGTAAGTTTTGGGATCAACTTGATAAAGAATACCCGCATTATAAAATAATGGCGCATCAGGCTTTGAAGATAACGCTGGTAAAAACCCGTAGGCTAAAAACGGCTCAAATTCATCAAATTTACCGCCTAATCTGGTTACTTTTTGGCTATCAATATTATAAACAAACATGCCGTAATCAGGATGAACATAGTAAAGATCGCCCGATGGCATCAACAATATGCCGTGCACCCAATCGTTAATTAAAACCTGATTATCGGGGTTTGCCGCTTTGACAGGCGTGGCCTGCCCGGTTTTCGGATCAAAGCTTAAAATGCCGCGATTAGTATGCAACCATAACTTATCTTTGTAGGGCATAACTTGATAAACACTAAACTCAGTGGTTATTAAGTCAACCTGATAATCTTTCAAAAACACTTCACTTTCGTAGGTTTCTAAATCAACCGCTGTTAAGCCATTATGGGTGGCAAGCCAAAGACGATTTTGAAACTCAGTAATACTCCAAATTGAGTGATGAGATAGCCCATCGCCTTTTAATGAATTGGCGGTCACATTAATAAAATTGTAATTGTCGTATGACTGATAAAACGCCCCATCATTTTTAGTTGCCAGCCACATTCCACCAGAGCGGTCTTTCACAATATCAATAATGCTGGTGTCAGCTAGTGTGTAACCACTTTCTTTTAAGCGCATATTCTTAGCTAACTCACCTGTTTCAAGGTTATATTCAAATAACCCTTTGTCAGTGCCAAGCGTAATAGAGTTAGCCTCTGGAATAATCTTCCAAATATTTAATTCACTGATGAGTGTTTTATTTTTAAAGGCGATGTCTGGGGTATCAAACATTGCTTTTAAATTACTAATATCAACCTGATAAAGGCCTCTAACAGCACCCACTAGCAATGTTTGTTCATTGATAATAGCGAATGATTTGACATAATTTTGATAAATATGAGTTGGCTCATTTTGCAGATGATCAAGCTTACGGACTTTTCCTGATGCCAGCTCATAGACATAAGCACCATTACTGGTACCCATAAAAATATAACCTTGGTACGCGAAAAGCTCACGAATAACACTGCTTTTTACACGTTCAGGTATTTCAAAAATAGAGATGATTTTTTTCGTTTCTAAGTCTAGTTTGGCAAAATCCCAGCCACGCCCTAGCCATAGTGTTTTGTCATCAACAGCCACCATACTAAACACCGACTCAATAAAAATTTGCTCTTCAGTGGTTGGTTTAGCAATAAATTGCTGATAAGTATCAGAAGTGGGATCGTAACGGAATAAACCCGCTTGTAGCGAAGCTATCCAAATATAGCCTTGTGGATCTTGGTAAATACGGTCAATGATGGCATCTTCAAGCTCACCATTAGGGCCTTTAATATGGACCACCTGATAACCATCGTAGCGATTGAGGCCACCTTCAGTCGATAACCACAAGTAGCCACTGTTATCGATAAGCATGGTGTTTACATAACTTTGCGATAAGCCTTCACTGGTTGATAAACGTTTTACCTGCGAGATTGCGGGATGGCTAAACAAGCCACAGGTCAAAATAAAAATTAACGTTATACTGGAGAAGAACTTAGTCATTGACGTTCCAAATTGCTAACTTGGCACTGTGTCACGCGTAAAGTGCATCGCAACTACGTTTCGATGCGCATATACCTCAAACAACGATTGCAAAGAATTGGGTAATGTTAATGCATAGTTAAACCCATTTTGTAGATAAAAATCAATCAGATTTTGGTACACGAAGGTAAAAACCGTCCCTTTTTGTGATGCAGTTAGGGTAGCAAGTAATTGTGAAGCAATTTTTTGACCCCGCCACATTTCATCCACATAAAGGGTTGATAAAAATAACAGCCCAGCTTGGTTTTGAACTCGGCAAGCGGCAATTATTTCTGTCTCTTTGTAGGCAACCCATACTTGGTCAGCTTTGGTCGCTCGACCGCGTGTCTTGTGTTTATCATAAAATTTATTTACTAACGGCGTTTTAATTGGCTCAAGTAAACAAAATCTAAACGCAGTCATGGTTAGCTCATTAGCGAAAGGTAATGCTCAAACTGCTGCTTTAAGAACGCTTGCTCAGATATTGGACGACTATTTATTGCAGTATAAACACCTTCACGGGTGTTTTTACCACGCTTTATTTGGTAAGCCCAAAAAGACGCTTCGTAATCCAGTTGAATTTGATATTTTTGCTCTCGTGGCAATTTACATAGATTGAAACTCATACTTTCTCAGCAATAAAATTTTAATTTAGCAAGTATAACAAAATTAACAGGCTTTAATCCCTTTTATTAGTTTAAAAGCCCGCGTATAAACTTGATTTTGGAAACACATATCAGTAAATTAACGAGCAATTTATGTACGCAAGGAACGCATGTTGTCAAAATATCTGAGTCACAGATTCGCCTTATTTTTGCTGTTTTTTTGCTTCTCAAGTAGTGCCAGCACCAATTTACTGATCTTTAATCGCCCTGCCGATACACCACAAGCTCGCTATGTTATTGATTTAATGAAAATGGCATACAAAGAAATTGGCTATGAAATCCATATAATCGATTTTAATCATCAAAATGCACTGGTTGCCGCAAACCAAGGAGTGCTTGATGGACAGCTAGGCCGTATTGCTGATGTTAAAGATGATTATCCTAATTTATTGAAGGTGGACTACCCACTTTTTGATTTTAATTTAGTGCTACTGAAAAATTGCCGACAATGTCAATATGAAGAACTTAAATCGTTAGCAATTCAGTCAAGCTACCCGGCGGCTCAGAGTTATATCGATAACCACCCATTTGAAGGCGATGTGATCAAGGTTAGAAATGTCACTGCGCAGCTTAACTTACTGACGCAAAAACGTGTTGAAGGGACCATCTTGTTAGACTTTTTATTGTCGACTAAGCACCCTGGCTTTGACCAAACAGCCTTCCATAAACAAGTTTTAATGCCGATGAAGAGCTTTCATTTTGTTCATAAGCGTCATGCGGCAATAATACCGCAACTGACCAAAGTACTTAAAAAGCTTGATGAAAACGGCACGGTGCAATTTTTAAAATCGAAATACAACCTCAGTAAATTTTAAAAATCAAAGCCACCTTGCTCAGGGTTTGTGTGTTGTTGCTCTGCCTGCTGTTTTTTCTGAAGGTAACGTTTATAACGCTGTTGGCATAAGCTAATGACTTTACGTTTTTCTGCATTGGTAAACTTATTCCAATAAAAACGCTCGTCACGACTACGGTAGCAACCTTTACAATAGCCCCGGTTATTAACTTGGCATATCCCTTTGCAAGGGCTTGGAATTTCAAATATTTCAATTTGTTGCATCACAAATGCCGGTTAATAAGTAATAGTAAAAGTATAGCCTGAAAATTAACCATAAAAAAAGCCACTTTAAAAAGTGGCTTCTTAAACTATCTGTTTCGCTTACTCAGATTCGCTTGTGGCAAGTTCTGCTTTACGATGAAAAGGCTTAGCATACATAGCTAATACCAAAGGTTTTAACTCCTCTGGCACTTTCGCGATGCGCTCGTTAAAAGCTGCTGCATCTTTTTCATCAATCACAGCTTGCGTACAACCACCCGCTATATAGTTACCTGGGTGTAAGAAAAACGAATCAACAATTTGCTGATCAATGGTTTTTGCCAGCTCTTCAGGCGATTCACAGCCAGACTCAATTGGCTCACCAAACGCTAAATGTACATGCCCTTTTGCTGTACTAAAACCTTCAACAATACTAGCAATGTCTTCACCCTGCTGTTTCACATACTGACCATGTTGCTGTTTGTGATAAAGCTCTTTCGCTTTAGCAATCGCGCAAGGCTCGTATTGATAAGAAATAGACACTGGTACAATTTTTAACTCGCGAACGTACTCAGCAAATTCTTTCTTCTGCTTGCGACCTTGTAACTGCAACATTTTAAGTAAGGCTGGATCTGTTTGGTCAAAACCGTCTTTTGCTCGGCCTTCTTTTTGCGCTATCCAAATTGAGTGGCCTTCAGCAAGTGAGTCATAGATATAAGCAGACAGCTGCGACAACGCTTTTAACATCTCTTTCGGAGCTTTCGCTGAGCGCTTTACAATAAAGCTTTTGTTTAAACGCATTAACTCAGTGATATAAGGAATTTGCAGTAAGTTATCACCAATTGCGATGCGAACTGTCGGCATGTTGTGCTTGAACAAGCCCCAATTCACCAACGCAGGATCAAGCACGATATCGCGGTGATTAGAGATAAATAAGTAAGCTTGTTTTGGGTCTAGTTTATCGATGCCCGAAAACGTTACTTCTGAAGTCGTACGGGTGATTAGTTTATTTAAATAATCAGCCACTTCATGCTGAACTTGCTCAACCGATGCGGTGTTGCCCCACTTTTTACGCAGCTGACTGCGCACTAATGGGCGAGTAATAAATGGGAAGTTCGATAAAAAGCGCGGTAGGTTATACTTAGCGATTACATCTACAAAGGCATTATCAGCAATCAAACGCGCTACTGAATCAGCTACTTCATCATCATTGTAAGGTCTTATGTCGGCGTATTTATCCACACTTTCACTCATTAAAAACTACTTAAGTTAAAAAACGGCACGCAGAGCGTGCCGTTAAAAATAATTGGCGGATTATAACTCAGGCAATTTTAAATGCGAACCGAGACGCGGTAGTTAACCAAGTTAAATGCCAGTAAATTTAAAAAAATTATTTTACAACAAACAATTACGCAATGCTCTTACCAGTTTGAGACGACTTTTTTAATACCATTTTTAGCAGTAATCTAAGGATTAAAATTGCCAATACAATACCTGCTATCAGGCTTAACCAATGTGGTAGAACTTCATGCTCTTCACCCATCATCGGCGCCACCACAAAACCATATTGCGCCACTAAATAATCGGTTAAAAAGCCAAATGCCAGCGCCGTACCAATCACCCCAATTAGGTAGGCAAATACCGCACGCTTGCCAAGCTCTTTTCCAACCACACCAAGCGTTGCAATGTTGGTTGCCGGCCCTGCCAACATAAACACCAGCACCGCCCCTGGAGACACACCACTGAGTAATAAGCCTGCCGCAATAGGTGTCGATGCAGTCGCACAGATATACATAGGAATACTGATTAAAATAACCACCAGCATCGCAAAAATACCATTACCCCACTGGCTTAAAAAAGATTCTGGAACATAAGTTTGTACCAGAGCAGCAAAGAATAAACCGATCATTAACCAAATCATGGTGTCTTCAAGCAGCTTGTTACAACTAAAGCTCACCGCACGTTTCAGTTTGCTAAAACGACTTTCAACGGCTTTAGTTGACTGCTCACTGCTACAACAGCTTTTCTGCGAAGGTGCTGCTTTTTCAGTTGCGCAACTGTGTTGTGGCTCCTGAATTGGTTGCGATCCCTTGCTACTACAACAACTTGTTGTTTTAACAGGCTCAAGCTCTTGAGGTGTTTGCTTACTACAACAACTTTGTGCGGGCTTAGCAGTTGCCTCTTTACTGCAACAGCTCGTTGTGGTCTTATGCTCAGGTTGTTTACTACTACAACAAGAGTCTTTTTTAGTAGTTTCTTGATCTGATTGTGTACTTTGCGGTTGATGAAGTTCACTGTCTTTGCCCACTAAGACACCGGCCACAATGGCACTGCACACGGCGGCAATAGGACGTATCACCGCCATAAATGGGCCAAGCAACACATAAGATACCGAAACCGAATCGACCCCAGTTTCAGGGGTTGAAACTAAAAATGCCGTGGTGGCACTTTTTGACGCCCCCGCCCTTCTTAAACCAATAGCCGCAGGGATCACACCACATGAACACAAGGGCATTGGAGCACCAATAAAGGCTGCTTTAACTGTGGTCCATAACCCTTCTTTGCCTAAATGCCGATTAAGAAAGTTAGCAGGCAAATACACATTGAGAAGACCCGCTATGAATAAGCCCAGCATTAACCAAGGCGCTGAGAGTAAAAATAGATGCCAAAAATTATTGAGTAAGTCCATCGATATCCTCCAGCGTCGTTAGTATTGAACAGTTTTCAGCAGGCTCTTCGCCGCCACAACATTTATCTGCTAATAATGAAAGTGAGTCATAAAAGCGAGTAAGCTCTGCAATTCGTTGTGCAACGAGATCGCGTTTTTGTAACGTCATTTCTTTAACTTCATGACAAGAATGCTGATCTTTATGAAACTTGATTTGCAATAGCTCTTTGATCTCAGCCAGACTAAAGCCAACATTCTTTGCTCTGAGAATAAACGCCATTTGTTTATAGTCATTCTCAGAATAAAAACGATATCCCACGTCTGAGCGCGAACTTGGCGTTAACAAACCATGCTTTTCGTAGTACCTTAGCGTATCTGTTGAGACACCCAACTGGCGTGCAAACTCACCTATTTTCATCACCGTCTCCATTGTGAAGCGTTTAATTATTATGCTCACTATAAACCTTGGAGTACACCCCAAGGTCAAGCAATAAATTAAAAAAGGAAAGCACATGAATATTACTGTCCTTGATGCAGCAACATTAGCCAACACGTCGTTAGATGCCCTAGCGCAATTAGGTAAATTAACCTGTTACGACTTAACCGCCCAAGAACAGGTTGTTGAGCGCTGCCAAGATGCCGATGTCGTTGTTAGTAATAAAGTGGTGATTGATCAACACGCCATGAGCAAATTACCTAATTTAAAATTAATATGTGTTGCAGCGACAGGGACTAACAACATTGATTTAGGTGCAGCAAAAGAGCATGGCATCGCAGTGACCAATGTCGCAGGTTATTCAACACCGAGTGTAGTGCAGCATACCTTTACCCTCATCACTAATTTACTGGGTAATACTCACAGATTCATTAATGATTGCCAGCAAGGCTTATGGCAACAAAGCCCCATGTTTTGCCGTTTAGATTACAGCTTTAATGAAATTGCCGGCAAAACACTGGCTATTGTTGGTTATGGCTCGCTGGGTAAAGCCGTTGCCGATGTAGCGCGTGCCTTTGGTGCCAATGTCATCATCAGTGAACGAAAAGGCCAAACGCCTCGTGAAGGTCGTGTTAGTTTCAATGATGCCCTGACCACTGCTGATATTATTAGTGTTCACTGCCCGCTTACTGATGAAACACGCAACCAAATCGCTGCGGCAGAATTAAGCATGATGAAACCGTCAGCTATCATCATTAATACTGCTCGTGGTGGGATCATCAATGAGGCCGATTTAGCTGATGCATTAGCTAATAATGTCATTGCCGGAGCCGGTGTTGATGTACTCAGTAAAGAACCCGCAGAGCAAGAAAACCCGCTGGCACAATACAAAGGTGCAAACTTATTACTTACCCCACACATTGCATGGGCCAGCCAAGAATCTATCGTGCGCTTAGTTAACGAAATTGCGTTAAATATCCAAGCATTTAATCAAGGCGAAATGCGTAACAGGTTGGTCTAAATCGCAATTTATTAGTCAATAGAGCTAAGTAGTTAGTAATTTATAACTTAGCCTTTTGACTAAAAACAACATAAACAATTGATTTAGTTATGATTTAAAAGTTTGGCAAGCAGTTTGCTATTAAGTGAATAACTAAAAAACAATTTCTTCGGGATAAAAGAACATGAAAAAAGCACTTCTAATTGCCGCGCTAACTGCACCATTTTTAACTGGTTGTGTCATTGCTGTTTCTGACGGTGAAGCCGATACACATTGGGCGGGAAGCTCATCTAGCTGGCAGCAACAACATAAAAATAATCGTGAAGTGATTTCTAACCTTGCATTAGATACCAGCTACCAAACGGTATTAAACAAACTAAATACACCTAACTTTACCGAGTTATTAAAGCAAGGTGATGATGTGTATCAAGTATTATTCTATGCAACGCATAGCATTCACTCTGATGGCAAGATGACTAAAGACGAGTGTACGCCACTTGTATTTAAAAATGATAAGTTAATTGGCGTGGGTGATACGATTTATAAATCACTTAGCAATGGCTAATAAGAAATTTAAAATGGGTGAGTAGGCAATCGCCTACTCATGTTCATTTACTGCGATCATTCTCGATACTATCTGATCTCGCCCTGCATCCTTAGCCTGATAAAGACCTAAATCAGCCTCCTCTAGTAAGGTTTGCTCAGCATAAACCTGACCATTTTCAGTGGTCGCAATACCAATACTAATTGTGACATGGTCAGCATTTAGCGACGCTTTGTGTGGAATGTTTAACTCATTCACGGCATTGCGCAATTTATTTGCAAACGAGATAGCCTCTTTCACTGAAGTATTGGGTAACACTGCCGCAAACTCTTCACCACCATAACGCGCAACAAAGTCACTGCCTCGTTCACACGCCCCAACTAAGGCATGAGCAATTTGTTTTAAGCAATCATCACCAGCTCGGTGACCATAGCAATCGTTGTAACGTTTAAAGTGATCAACATCCATCAGTAACACCGATAACGGGGTTTGATCCCGACGGCAACGACGCCACTCTCGTGCTAAATTTTCATCCAGATAACGTCGATTTGGGATCTCGGTTAGGCCATCAATTGAGGCGAGCATTTCGAGTAAGTCATTTTTTTGTTTGATCAGCAGCTGGTTACGCACTCTGGCACGCACGATAGCTGCACTAAATGGTTTAGTGATGTAATCCATCGCGCCTAATTCAAGGCCTTTAGCTTCATCATCGTGACTGGTATTGGCAGAAATAAATATTACGGGCAGCATACTGGTGGCCGCGCTTTCTTTTAACTTAGTAAGCACTTCGTAGCCGTCAATGCCTGGCATCACAATATCCAAGATCAACAAATCAACAGTCTGCGTTTTTAAAAACGTCAGAGCTTTTTCGCCACTCTCAACACAAAAAACATCATAGTCTTGCTGCAATGTTTTCTCTAATACCAAGCGGTTTAACGGATCGTCATCAACAATCAGTACCTTGGCTCTTTTCAACATCAGTAGATCCTTGTTCGATGATAAATGCGATGACCTGTTTTATTTGCCATTGCAACTCATCATTTAATTGTTCGGGCAGTTCGCCATCTACCTTAAGCCTAGCTTCACATTGCTGAGCGCACGCTGACAATCGCTTAAAACCGAGATTTCCGGCTGACCCTTTTACATTATGAACCACACGGACCAACTCATCGGTAGTTTTTAATGTACAGATTTGTAATAACTGCTCTGCTGCCATAGTCGCAAACTTTGATAACATAGTTAATACTAACTTAGTATTGTTTGCAAACTGAGACAGTATAAAAGCTTGATCAAAAAAGACTTCTTTTGTGTTATCAAGTTCACTCATTGCTAAAAACAACTTACTAGCAACAATCGGTTTAGTTAGGTGTTTATTCATCCCCGCCGCGATTGAATGCTCAATATCCTCACTTTCACTGTGTGCAGTGAGTGCGTAAATCGGCATTTGCTCTTTGGTGAATGACTGACGAATAATACGCGTTGCTTGGCAACCATCCATCTCTGGCATCTGAATATCCATAAAAATGAGATCGGGCCTTAAGCTATTTGCCAGCTCAATGCCTTTTTCACCATTTTTTGCACACACAACGGTGACATCAATTTGCTCTAGAATACTTTTAATAATGCTTAAATTAAGCGGGTTATCATCCACAGCGAGTACTAAAAGCCCTGATAAGTCAGTACTTGAAGGCAGTGAAACCAGCTCTTTTTTCACAGGCTCTGCGGCTTTATCAAGCTGTAAGCAAAAGCAAAATTCACTGCCTTTGCCTTTTTCGCTTTCAAGTTTAATTTCGCCTCCCATTAACGCAACTTCGTACTTAACAATCGCTAAGCCTAGACCCACCCCCTGATGAGAGCGCGTTAATGATTCATCACCTTGAGTAAATGCATCAAATAAGCGGCTTTGATCTGCCTTGCTAATACCAATGCCCGTGTCTTTAACAGTAAAACAAATGAGTTGCTGCTCAGCTGACTCTTCTACCAACATTAAGTTTAATATTACTGTGCCTTGCTCGGTGAATTTGGCTGCGTTTGTCAGTAAATTAGCTAATACCTGCTGCAAGCAAATCTGATCACCCATCAAGTTATCGCTAATGCTTTTATCGCATTCAACTTTAAATTCGATATCTTTATTTGCACATAAAGGAGCGGTAATCCCCTCACAGTAATCGATTAAGTCAGGCACACTAAAAGGGGCTTTATTAATTTGCACTTGCGAGCTTTCAGCGCGGGCAAAATCGAGCATACGATTCAGTAAAGTAAGTAAGCTATTGGCCGCTGATTTTGCCTGTTCGGCATGGTTGCGCTGCGGCTGTGTTAAACCTTGTAAAGCGATAACATCAATTAAGCCTAATACAGCATTAAGTGGTGTGCGTATTTCATGACTGAGGTTAGCAATAAAGCGGCTTTTAGCTAATGTTGCCCGCTCAGCATCATCTTTTGCTTTTACTAAATCCGTCACATCCTGTACATGAACAACATAGTAATCAGGTGTTTGCTCAGCATTCCAAACTAATGACACACTAATTTGTAGCCAGCGCTGCTGCTCTTGTTGTTCAAGACTAAAGTGATAAACTTTTTTCTTCTCATGCAATAGCTCTGTCAGGATATTTTTTAACGTCTGATAAGACTGTTCAGCAAATAAGTCTATTAATTTAAGATCATTGGCGTTTTCAATTGCAAAGATTTTACGTGCCGCTTTGTTTGCTTGCAGCACCTGATCGTCAAGCGATACCAACAGCACCCCATTTGCAGCATATTCCATGGCACTGCGTAATTTTGCTTCGGAGCTTTGTAATGCATTCAGCGCATTATGCTGCTCGGTAATATCACGACCAATCGCCATGGTGCCAAGAAACTGCTGATGCTCGTTATAAAATGGCACGATGCTAAATAGATAACTGTTATCTTCTGTGGTCAATCTTTTTTGATAAGCTTGGCGGTCTTTGAGTACTTGTTTTTCAAGCTCATTTAACTCGCCGTTATCATCACTAATATCACATAACTGCTGGCCTACAAGCTTCTCTTGTGGCAAACCAATATAGCGCTCATACGCCTTATTACAGCCTAAAAACGAGCCATCAATATTCTTAAAATAAATGAGATCCGGTACGTTATTAAGCATGGTATTTAATAACGCTAAGTGACGCTCTTTCGCATCGATACTACGGCGTAATTGTTTTGACTTTACCTGTACTTGCGAATCAAGCGCTTTATTTGCCTCTTGTAAAGATTGGACGAGCTCTTCATTACGGCTAAACACCTTTTTCACACGGCTGAACCAAGGCTGCCAATCAACTGGAATACGATAATGAACTAACGCTTGTTTGCCTTCATCATGCTGCTCAAGATAATTCATTAAGTGCGTCATTGGTTTTACAAAAATACGCTGACTCAACCAAAAAACAGCGCTGAACATCATCACTAAAAACACACTCAAAAATGCGAATTCTAAAAAAATGTCGTAGCCTACAGGTTCACTCAGGGCTTGCTTTGATTCATAGAAACGAGTGTAAATAGGTAAGTTTGTTGCTTCTTGCACTAAATGACTGTGGTTATTTTTGCGCATATCTACAGCGACATTAGGCCAATGTTCGCTAGCACTGACGGCAGTGTTAAGTTGTGTCTTTGAGCTGGCTATAACTTGGTTATCTTGGTTGATAAAAATATACTCACCATAGTTAGGCGATATTTTTTTTAACCAACTAGAAATTGCTTCAAGGTCATAAATCAACACGATGTAATCACGACTATTGGCTGCTCGTTGCTTACCAATTGCAAAGTAGGCATGGCCATTAATAGTCAACACGGGGCTCGAAGCAAGCTTGTTGCTATTCACTAATAGAGGCCGAAACTTGTTATCTAGCACACTGGTCAAAAATTCACTTTTTGCTGTGTTACGGCGCTTAATATAAACAAAGCCTTGCTCATTAACATAAGCAACCGCTTCTAAAGATTGAATAAGTGACAGCGTGGTATTAAAAGACGGGCCAAGGGCAATTACTCGTCGCCATTGATTAATTGCATAAGCGGTTGAGGCAAACTTACCTTGCCCGACTATCTCGCCCACTCCATCACCAACGGTTTGATAGTAATAATGATCAAACTGGTTCACATTACGTGCCCAACTAGGATCAAAATCATAAGAAAGTGGCTGCTCGTAGAGTTTAAACATGGTGTCAATGAGGCCATCTGCGGCACTCATCGCATGGCTAAGTTGAGCTGAGATATTATTAAAACCGTTTTGCCTGCTTTCTATCGCCCGCTCAAGTTTTAAATTATATAAGTGTAAACACAAAAAAAACGCCACCAGCAGCGGCACAATTAGTGCCACTGCTAAAGAGCGATAGTAATGCTTTAACGGTAAAAAATTCACTGGCTTATAAGTACCTTACCTCGGTAACAGCTAGGTTAACGAGGCATAGGTATACTGGCAAGTTATAAATTTTCTTCAGCAAAGCTGGCTAAACGACTACGTACTACACCGTTTAAGTTAACAGTGGCACTACCCTCAAAATCTTTAAAACGCTCAACAATATAGGTTAAGCCTGAGGTCACAGGCGTGAGGTAGTTACTATCAATTTGCGCTAGGTTACCTGAGCAAATGAGTTTAGTGCCTTCACCGCAGCGAGTAATAATGGTCTTCAGCTGTGATGCGGTTAAGTTTTGACTCTCATCCAAAATCACCCCCGAATTGATATAATACTATCATACCCTTAATAAACTTGAACAAAAAAGTTTTTACACACATACTCTAGCTAAGAATCAAAGGTGAACGAAAATGATACTTCGAAATACAACAAAAACTAAAATAATTAAAACATCAGTCAACTTTGGAAAAGGAATGTCTTTTCACCTCGATAAATCAGGGCAACCTATTAAGACTGAAAAAGGCATCAGAACTCACTCATATAGGCACGATAAAATAGAACCTAATTTTCCAGTGCTATATCACCCGACTCGCTTCACAGAATGCCAAGAAATGAACTTATTTTTAATGCACCGCTTTGAAGGTCATTTCAGTCTCAAAAAGAATCAAATAGACAATGAGGCTTTTAGTGACGCTTATCATGCCAGCCAACCGGGAAAGCCATTAGATGTTAAGTCTGTTCGCAGTATAGCTAAGCACTTAAAAGCTTTCTTAGATTGGTTGGATAAAGATGGTGCATCCTATTTTGAAGTAATAGCCGCGCCACTTTCGAAACAGTCTGTAGATGATGAGATTTCTAGGTTACCTGTGTGGAGATATCACGAGCATTTGTGTGAAAGAATCGAAACCAAAGATAAGTCTAAACGCATAAGCTTTAACAGTGCTCAAGAACGAATTAGAGCGGTTAAAGCATTCTATATATGGAGTCATAAACGCGGGGCTATAGATAGCCTCCCTTTTTCGCTCGAATATAAACAGGTACGTATTAAAACAAAAGCTAAATCAGGTGTCAGTTCGTTGTTTCAATTACCTACCAGCAACAATCGTTCTGGGGGCTTATGGAAATGGGTCAGTAATTTGAGCATTCCAAATACATTGAAACAAAAAGAAGACTCACCAGACAAAGGTCTACAACCATATTCTCCAAAAGAACTTAAACAGTTACTGGAGACGAATACAGCTCAAAAAGAGACTTATAAACTTTATTTGCAATGTGCTTTGCTAGGTGGACTTCGTTCTTTTGAGATTTCAGCCATCGACCAGAAAGACCTTTTTGATCCTGATGAAAAAGAAAACGAGAAACGTATTCCAAAATTGAACATTGTACGAAAAGGACATAAGCCAGTGAGATTAACAATAGCGCGAGTTCTAATGAAGCTTTTGTACAATCACACTTTGACAATTCAAAATATGAAGCGACGTACCAAACATGAGACTAATCATGGTATGGACAATAGTGAACATCCGCTTCCTTTGTTTATGAATAGTTCAGGATCGCGGATAAGCGAAGATACACCGGGGAATACTATTTCCATAGTTAGAAAAGAACAAAGGAAGCAGGGATTAGAAATACTATTACGCACATTCCATGACTTACGCGCTACCTTTGCTACTTATGTCGCTAAATACCTAATTGACAAAGGTGAATCGGAGAGTTCCATCAGACAGACACTAATGACCTTGATGAGTCACGAAAGTTTTAAAACAACCAAACGTTACATCGACTTTGCCAAAAGTGTAGCAGTGGATGCATACGGAGCAATGTCAGAGTGGGTGAAAGATATCTACGGTGATGTTGACGAATTACTGATGCGTGAGGCTGAAGATGCAGCAGCAAGTTAAAACGCGGAAGTCCAATCGTATTCCTGCTAGATTTAAACCTCATTCAATTGTTCTAGCCAAACAGTTAGACGTTTTATTTAACAGGGCATATGACAAAGAAAACAATATTAGCGCAGATGACGACACTGCTATTTCAATGAGTCGCTTGCGGAATGCTTGTGTCAGTTTACAACACACTCTTCCTCTAGCCCTTAATAAGGTTAGTACAGATACTGCGACATCAATTCAAACTTCGGGATTAAATGCTCTATCAGACTTTGAAATTTGGCAAGAACTGGAATACTTTTGCATTAATGAAATAAATGATGTCAAGCTACCTAGTTATGCTACTCGTATAGAAGAAGCCTTAGAAAACTTAGCTAAGTTTCATTTTTATGATAACGCTATCAACGCTCCTTTTAGGCTAGTAAATGGGGCTACTTCAATCGACATAACTAAATTATTCGAACTTGAATTCCATCAAGTAAAAGAGATTCGTAAATTACTAAATAAATATCTGGACTATCTCGTCCTTCCAGAATTAAGCCTCAAAGATTCTTCTATTAGGGACAATATCCTCAAAACTGCGACAGCTATTATAAATCTTTGTCTACATGATACTTTTAAGAATACTGAACGCGTCAAACTGCCATTATTGGCAACATTACAGGATAGGGAATTCGTTTCATCATTTATATGCAATCACAACTTCCGTACTTTTTTAAAATTTATACTACCCGATGTGTGGGGTAAAGCTAGAGTCAATCAATTTAAAACTGAAGCCGAAGTAATAGGGTATGCACAAAGCATATCATCCAAATTTGGCAATGAAGTTGATGCTTTTTTGAAAAATCAGATAGCAAGCGCTTCGGAAGCTAATACAACAAGAGTTAGATCCTCAACTTTATCATTTCCAAGGTGGTTGAATAGTGCTGGTAGCGTAGCATCACCAATAATTAAGCTGCTTAGTGAGCGTGGAATTCAAGGGTTTGCAGAAAATGGCCTTCAGGGATTTAAATACCTTTATAAGCATTACCAAGAAGAAACTCAAAATAACCAGCAGTTTTTACTGCTACTAAACGCTGCATTGGACCTTTACCACTTTGTTACGGGTGAAAAAATCGCAAAGGAAAGTTTATTACCCTACTCATTGGGCTATTACCTTAAAGAAAGTGACACTACCGAATGGCAGAAGCATGAGTGGGTATATGACAATGCCTATAAATTTTATCAAAACCTAGTCGAATACCATAAAGTTTTTACAAAGCGAATTGATGGCGAGAGCATAGGTATCGTCACTCTCAAAGGTTACATAGGTAGTATGGCTAGAGCATTGAAAGAAAATGCATCATCATTAACAGATGAACAAATGAAGCTTATTGCCAGTCATGGGGTTCATGCTTTTGTTGAAAATAACTGTGAGATACTAAAGGCTATAAGAGAGGCAATTCAACTAAAATCAAAACAAGGCGACTTGTCGGTTTTTGTTGGTAATCAATATCAGAGCGCTATCGACAAATTACTATCGTTTTATGGTCTAGATACTATTAAAAGCTTTCCGGTCAACACCGAATTAACTGCACAACATCAAGAGCAACTCTCTCAGAATCAAGATAAGCTCTACTCATATAGAGAAGTAGTAGAATTAGCATATTACATAGAAAAAGGGCTTTCTGAGACCTTACTCACAATTAAAGACAAAGTTACACTTTATGCAGCAAAAGTCATATTGAAAACTGGTTGGAATTCAACTCCTACGCTAGAGCTTGATACTGACGACTTATTTTTCTTTAACACGCCATTACATTCAAGTAAAACTCCTGCTCTTCGTTTATTTAAACGCCGAGCTAATTATCAAACACAATGGCATAAATTTGAAATTCAAGCCGAAGATCTAGAAAAAGAAGGCGTCTTATACGGCGACGTTGTCGAACCAGTAATATTTGATATTAAGGCTGCGACTAAACTTACGTCTATTTACCGCCCTTCTATTGAGAACCTATCAAAAAGAATTTTTGTTTTTCCCAAAGTAAATAGTATTGGAGAAGTAAAGATTCAATTATTAACAGCATCACGTTTCAAGACCACTATAGATAGGATATTGACTGAGCTTGGGTGTGATATCGTATTTAATTCGCAAAAGATCAGAAAATCAGGGCTTAACTACATTTACCGAAAAGTTGCCAAAGAATTTAAGTGGTATCAAAAAGCTGGCAAGCACTCTTATGAAACGTTCTTGCGTCATTATTTAATGCAAGATAACAAAGATGTTGCAATGACAATCAACAGAGCGACAAAAACAATGGCAGACTATTTTGTTCGCGATGTTACCGACAAAGTAATCATTTTGCAGACTCCACCAGAAGACGGTAAAAAAGTCCCGAATGGCACATGCATTAACTCAAAAGATAAATCCGCAGTAGTGGCATTCGAATCACAAAACAGGAAATTATTAGACCAGCGAGATACAAACGAGCATGCATGTGCCGACTTTAACGCATGCTTGTGGTGTCCGTTCTATCGCTGTGTTGCTGACGCATTGCATGTTTGGAAACTTTTGTCATACCGGGATTTTGTTGTTGCTGATATGGAAAACTCAGCCGCAACATTTGACTCTGTAACAGAGCAACTGGAAAACATAGAGCAGTTGAAAAATAGAGTTAACGAAATATTAACTGATATTGCCAAGCTTAATGCTCAAGCTGTGATTGATGGAAAAGAATTATTGAGAACAGAGGGTATTCATCCTCATTGGAAAAACACAGGCTTGCTATGACCAAAGAGATAACTAAAACAAAACTACTTGATATCGCTGTTGTAAAAACACATACAGGTCAAATCACTATAAAACCTTTGGTTCAGGTGTTAGAAGATTTTAAAGTTGATGATACTAGCGCTTTTAATTCGATTGCTTTGTGGGAAAACAGAGCATTGAATATTGCTAAACATGGCACTATTCACTTTGGCGATGACACTTGGATAAGCTATGAAGAAACGCAAAGAAATGTGAATTTTAAAGGTGTTGATGAATTAGCATATCAAATTCGAATTTATTCACTAATTAAACTCACACATGGTGATGTTGTAGGAGGTAAACCTCTAAAAATCTCTACACTTCAAAATGATGTAACGTATCTAAATTTAATTGCAGCCTTCTTAAGACAAAGAGGTTATCACTCATTTCATGAGTTGGAGTTCAAATCTGACTTAGTTGTTAGGAATCTCATAAAAGACTATTTATATGAAGTCGGGAAAATAGCTATTTACAGACAATCACACTCATTTACTAAACTATTTGACGTGCAGCGAAGCTTTCGTCTTTTTGGCCCTAAGGTGTGTAGTGTTTTTATTGATGTGCTTAACCAACTAAACGAGTTACACCATCCGAGACCAGTCACTTATTCGCACCCTGTCATTCCTACTAAAGTAATGAAAAAAATTCTGAAGTTTGCAGAAAAAATAGTTGAAAACTCTAAGGATAAGATAGAACGATGGCTAGAATTAAATGCACGCTTAATAGATAGTTTACATGAAGGCTCCGTTGAACCACCGCCCAAAATGAGTACAGGTGAGCTAATAGAAAAACATGTAAGAAACTTACCCAATGAAGAGGAATTCATTCAATTATCCGAAGAATTAGAAGATTTAAAATTAGCCACATACATTAATATCTTGGCCTATACAGGTATGAGATATAACGAAGTACTTACATGCAAGGTTGGCTGTGCCAATTACAAAGATGATATTTATTACATTACGGCAATTATGACCAAAACCGACAACAGTAAGGTTGAGATGGAATGGTTTTCAAACGCTGAAGTACATGAGTGTGTTGGTATTTACGAAAAATATGTGATCGGTATGCAAGAAAGGGCAAAAGCTGTACTTTCTTCATGCAGAGCCAATATAACAAGTAGTCAAGCACACAATTTGAAAGAAGGGTTAGAAAGAAACCGTCTTTTCGGGGTTTCACATAGTAACTGTAGTGTTAGTTTTAGCGATGCTGGGCGATTCACAAAATTTGAGGTTAAAAACAGTGAAAACATTGAGCTTTTTGACTTAACTCTAGACGATGATGATATAGCAGAGCTTGAACGCCTTGAATCTAACTACAAAGAAGTTAGAGGAGAGAATAGAGGTGTCCCATACGAAGAAGGCGATACGTTTAGATTAACCGCTCACATGTTTCGACATACGTTGGCCTACTTTGTCATTGCCAATAAATTAGGTGAGCTTGATGATATTAGATATCAATTTAAACATTTAACTAGCCTAATGACGTTTGTTTATACTCGAAGAGCATTTTTGGCCTCAACAACTTTAATTAAAACTACTGAAGAGTTTAATGAGATTTTAATTGACCGTGTTGCAGAAGAGTTAATAGATGAAGCCGAGTCACAATCACTTAAAGGTGGTGCTGGTGAGCAAATTAATAAAACATCTAAAGATCTGATAATAGGTATTACTGATAGTCAAAGTAAAGATTCGACTGTGATTAAGCAGATCCATTTCAGTTCAATTGAAGAACTGAAAAAATTTCTCGTCAAAAATATTAAAAACATACGTGGCTTGCCTACGGGGTACTGCACTGCGGGAGAAGCTTGCAAGATAAAAGGAGCAGGAATCCCTAGTGGCTGTGTGTATTGTGGTAGCAAAATCATTACCAAACGCCACAAGGTCAATTGGCAAGTGATAAAAAAAGATGCGACCCAGAAACTAGAGGCATATGCAGCATCAACCACAGAAGAGCAAGAAGATTACGAGCTATTTGCTATTCACTGGAAAAATAATATAGCAGCAGCTGACTATGTATTAGATGAAGGCAAAGCGCATACAAACCAAGGAGAACAAGCATGAGTAGCGCATACGATGATATCAAACGTGCATTTGATGAGATGAAATCTGATGGCAGCAAAATAACCAAAAATGCTGTTGCTAAACGAGCCAAAAGGAATACCTCAAACTTATCAAAAGTGGAGGAAAAGTGGGTAAATTTAAGAGGTGAGATTGAAGAAGCTGAATTAGCTTGGGAAGAAAAGAAGAAGGACGAACTAATTAAAGAGCTTAGAGCCAAGGTCGCAGAACTGAAAATAAAGTTAGCAAAAGAAAAGCAAAAAAACGAGATTGACCCTAAGGAAATCGATAAGGATTTTGAAAAGCTACTGGTGCGATTACAAGAAATGTACGCTGAAATAGATAAGCTCAAACTGATTAATGCTGATTTAAAAAATCAACTTCAGCACTCAGGGCAACATACAGAAATAAGAGTGGATACGTCTACTGGTGAAATTATTGAATTAGTTTCAACGAAACAATAGATTAGATGTAGTAGCTCATATCTCATCTTACAGTTTTGTTGATTAGGTTTAGACTTCACCTGACAGGCAGCAAGAGCGAACAAGAGACGGTCAGAGTGATCTGGATATGTGAACTTAATTCTACAAAGCGGACGCTTAGCGACCCCGTTCATGCAATAAAATTGAGTTTAGGCAATCCGCATTAATTGTATAATGATGTCTCTGCTTCTAAAGAGTATGTTTATGAGAACCATTGGAAAACTGGCAAAAGATTTAGATATCAATGTTGAAACGATCCGCTTTTATGAGCGCCAAGGTTTAATAGAGCAGCCTCCAAAACCCGAATCAGGTTATCGAAAGTATGACGAGACACACGCTAATCAACTCAAATTTATTCTGAAAGCTAAAGCATTAGGGTTTACGCTGAAAGAAATTGAATCACTGATGTCACTAAGTAGCAGTTGCGCTGATATAGAATCGATGGGATTGCAAAAACTTAATCTCATCCGTAATAAAATTGCTGATTTACAGCGGTTAGAGAAAGTAATTCAAGATATGACAGATTCTTGCAAGGCCAATCAAGACCCTCAATCCTGCCCGGTAATAAATTCACTTAAATAGCTATTGACCCCGTACTTATGTACGGAGTTTATACTACCTTAAAAATTGAGGTAGATAGTTATGATCAATAAAATTCTAGATAAAGTAGGTTCTGGTGGCGTTTGGCTAGCCGCCCTTAGTTGCACAGCATGTTTTCCTGCGCTCGGCTCATTGGCATCTGCTCTTGGGTTAGGTTTTCTTTCACATTTTGAAGGGATAGCGGTGAACACCTTATTGCCATTATTTGCTTCACTAGCGTTGTTAGTTAATTTCTATAATTGGTATCAACATCGAGAGTCATTAAGAGGCATTTTAAGTGTCATTGGCCCAATTGCAGTATTGCTGACCCTTTATCCTTTATGGCAATACGACTGGAGCACTTACTTATTTTACTTTGGGATCATTTGGATGGTCGTAATGTCTATTTTAGATATTGTTAAGCCCATTAAGGAACCAGTATGCAAGGTATAGAATTAAAATCTAAGATAACTTGCCCTGAATGTGGATTTAGCAAAGTTGAAACCATGCCTACAAACGCTTGCCAATGGTATTACGAATGCGAAAGCTGTAAAGCACTACTTAAACCGTTCAAAGGTGATTGTTGCGTTTACTGCTCTTATGGAACAGTTAAGTGTCCTCCTATTCAAGAAGGCAATGCATGTTGCTCAGGTAAGTAGCCTAGTATTCGGTGGTTCTGTGCCAACCAAGTAATATCTTAAATGCGATTGCGATTAACACTAAACCACCAAATAGTTCAGCTTTAGACTCCAGCCATACGCCACTTCTTTCGCCGATATTCACACCAATCTAGCTAAAGGCAAACGTCGTGACGCCTATTATCAAGCAAGCTACGGCTATATCTACCTCAAGCAATGTGATTGCATAACCTGCCGCCATTGCATCAATACTGGCGGCAATAGCAAGAACAAATAGCACACGATGAGTAACATTAGCAATATCTTCTTCAATTCCTTCAGATTGGGACTCATAAATCATTTTTGCCACCGATAAATAATAGCAAAATAAAAGCTATCCAAGGTGCATAATCTTCAATCCAAGATGATCATCCTTTACCGCTGTAATAGCCTAAAAGAGGTATAAAGCCTTGGAAAAATCCAAAATAAGCAACGGCTTTAATAAAGAGTTTTTCAGCATTTGCTACTTTTTTAGAACCTAAGCCTATGGATACTGCAAACACGTCCATACTGAGTGCTATAGCTAATACAAATACTTCAAACAAATCGATTAAACCTGAATAAAATTGTTATAAGATTACGTGACGTATAATTAGTTACTTGACTGATGTTAAACACCTAAGGTTTGCTGACAGTTGCTCAATTATCGAAGCCTTATTTTTACACCAAATTTCAGCCAGATATTCAGTAACAGTGCCAACACTTGAAGGAAACAGAATATTCCCCGCCACTTTGGCGAAAGGGCCATCAGTTTCGAGTAAAATCCTATCTTGAGGTATCCACGATATTACTTTTTTAGCTCTGGCTGAAGTAAGCATGGCTGGCCCAATAGAAAAGAAACAGCCTAGCTCGACGGCTTCTAGAACTTGCTTCTTAGTACCTAAAAACCAATGAAGAATGGCAGTACCAGCATTGGGGTATAACTTAAGTTGTTCAAGTACTTCACCTGTCGCGTTGAGACTATGGATAGTTAATATTTTGTTATCAAAGCCTTCACATTTTTTCAAAATATGCGTAAAAACCTCTAATTGATCATCAAAGTAATCAGCATAACCTTTTGAGCCATCCAGCCCAATTTCTCCAATATATCTAGTTCTATCAACTAGCTTATCGAATAGAGGTAGTTCATTTTTCCTTAAATGAGCAAGTTGAGGGTGCAGACCCAAAGCCGTTTTACAGTGTTTTATGTCACTTGTTAACTGGACAGTACCTTCAAAAGCTGACGGCACCGTAGTTACTGATAGCACGTAATAATTACTGCTTTTTATGTCGTTCAATACCTCTTGATAATCTGGATATAAATCAACATGGCAATGAAGATCCATCATGATGATTTATCCGCTTGGAGAAATAATTCAACCTCTGCCAATCCTCGCTTAATAGTTGATTCTAATTTTTCTCGTATATCTTTTTCTTGTGGTATTGGTCCTGACTTTCGAAGCCAAGAACGATAGTTATCGGATTGTTTCAATCTAATAATGGCTGTTTGAACCGCTTGAAGATCATCACGCGTATCTTTTTCTTTCATAAGCCCTTTCAACCTCTTTGTCTTGTATGGCGCATCTTGTGTAAAACCAGCATGAAAAACTGACGCTCTTCGAATAAGACAAGGTACACAATGTCCACACTGTTTATGCTCTCTGTGCCAATGACTACATGAAACACTCAGAGGAACAGCTTTTCTAATTGCGTCTTGATCAACACATTCCGCTAACATTTCACCTTTAGTTTTGAATTGATAGGGGTTTACAAATTTGACATGAAACCCAGTGTCTCTAAGCAAAGATTCAAGCCTGCTTAGAAAATTAGGATGTGTAGTTCTAGTACTATGGCTACCAATCCGTCTTCTGGTAAGCGGTGGATTTATAGAAATATAGCCATTCTCAGGGACGACAATAGTTTCAATACTGCTATCGCAATTAGCATTTCTTAAGGCTGATATGCCAAGTACCGCCATAGCTAGGAAGTTGAAGCTTCTTCCCCTCATGCTAATGTCAGTTTTACCTTCTAACTGCTTGATAATATGAGGAGACATTGAATAGGACAATTCGCCGAATGGCGGGGACAATAATTGCTTAATATCTTCCTGTTTTGCGCCATCACCACGATAAGCGTGACTAATCAAAAGCGGTTTTAAGGCTGACTCTCCGTTTAAAATGTCAATTGCACCAACGGCGCTATCAAGACCTCCTGAAAAAAGGCAGACTGAGTTGAGTCCAATTAATGATTTTGCTTTTGCTTTCGCTTGCTCACTTGTTTTAGGAGTCGGCATCGGCATAGTTGTTTTTTCAAAAGTAAACTGCCATTGATCGCCCGTTAGAAAGTTGAGCAAAGAACTTAGTTCAGGCTCAACAGTATTCCACATATCCTCATCGGTAACAGGAACATGCAAGTGCATTTTTCTAGCCCATGCATTTTCTGCATTATCCCTCAATTCAAATGTATCAGCGGCGGTAACGGCGGTTGCAATTGTTATCAGATCTATTGCATCAGCATCTACATGCAATCCTAAATCACGAACTGTTTGTAGTAGTTGTTTTGACACCAAGCTGTGCTTAGTGATGTCATTTTGATGCGTGTGAAACATTTGGACAGGATGACAGTCTTCAGAAAAATCAGGCAAGTTAGCTGGGTCATGGTTAAAATAAAAATTAGTCATCAAAACTCTCCCATTCATCCACTGTCATTGCAATTGCATCAGCTTGAATTTTAGTAATATTTTCCTTGCTAATAGTACTAGGGTTGCCATTAGTTACTTTGTCTAACTGCTCTTGTGTGATCACTTTTATTAATTCCCTTAATTCTACTTCCATTTGATGATGCTTACTTGCAGGCTCAACATGAAACCAAGCTCTGCCCATGCCTTCAACCACATCCTGAAATATAAGATCTGTTAAATAACAGCCTATGGCTTCTTGGATAACTTCGTCGGTAAAACTGTTAGGATCAAACTCTTCAGTATCGGGTAATGCTTCTTCTAGTGCGTAATCCAACGCAACTCTTACAGCATCCGAATCGGCATTATGAGGCGCTAAATGGCTAGCAATTTTGTCAATTGCTTGGTCAGTCGATAGCCCAGTTAGATCACCTAATGATAAGCTTTGATTATTAACCGTTACTGTGTCGCCACGCATGACACCAAGCAATCCAGAACCAGCAGTTATGCCGCTTGCTAGTCTCCGGCTAGTACTCTTACCTCCACCAGAGCCTTTTCTAGAGTAACTTTTTAATGAACGCCTTAGATCCGAAGTTGATCCACCTGTTTGAGCGTACTTACCAAATGCTCTTCTTGCACTAGCAAACCTATTTGGAGGCGGTGTTGCTGTTGGTGAACCGCCGATTTCTTGTTGAACCTTGTCATTGTCAATATCGTTACTATTGTCATTCTGATCATCTGCTTGACCACTGTCAAAGCCTGTTTGATCATCCCCATCAGTACCTGATGCAGGTTCTATTGTGACGGGGTCTCCTTGCTCTGCCCACGATGGAATTAGCGGACTCTTGTTATTCGGTCCTGTTGACGATGCGGACGTACCCATATTACTTAGTTCCCTCTAGTTCTTTTAAAATTGGATTAAGCCACCTTTGTCGGGGCAAGCTTTTCAAGAATGTAAGAAGACTTAAACAACATTTATCATCCTGCTTGGCAAGTAGCACCGCTCCATAAATGCCTGTAGGTCTTTCAGTCCAATCACCAATCAACTTAAAGTTTTCAATCAAACCATCCATGACTGACATGTATTCTTCCTTCGGTGTTGTGGTAATAGCTGTAGAGTTAACGCCACTGACCCTAACCTTTTGCTTCATTAATTCTTCTACAAGTTTTTGAGCGGCTCCAGACATTACCGCATTTACAGCGCCCATTGGAATGCTTTCTCGACTCAGATATGCCGCTGGAGTCAAATCCATCTCAGTAAACATTGGAGGTAATTTTGACCATTTATCAATAAAAGCTAGGTCTAGCTTCCACTCTTCAGGTAACTTAATTTCGTCAAATTCAACTTCTGAATTTTCGAGATCCGCCAATACTTTTGGGAATCCCTTTTCCTTATCAATTAATTCATAAAGCTTATTGGTAGCCTGAGTACCTAAGCACCTCTCAAAAATGACCAGCTTAGTGATAGTTTTTTCATCAAGCTGCATTCCTCGACGGTGAGCGGTTTTCTTTCTCATCTTCACTTGATTGAGTAATCGCTTAACAATGCGAGGGTTGCCGTTAATGTTTGTGGATTCAGCTAATAGTGGAGCTAACTGCTCAGCAACTACAAATTTACTTCTGAGTTCTGAATGCTTTTCGATAGCGTGATCTTGAAGTAGCTCATCAATGGTTATTTGTGGTTGTTTCCACGACAGCCTTAATGATTCTTCAAGGGCACATCTTATCGTTTCTAATTGAGCATCGGTAACGCCGTGGTCTTGAGCAGTAAGCATCATTAAATATGCCCTTATCTCCAGAACGCCGGGTCTTGGTACATGCACAGGAATTTGAATAAGCTTGTCTAAATAATCAGTTTGATGTCGTTGAGATGCACCTTTGTGATATTCCGGCACAGCCAAGCGGATCATGTCTTCATCGGCGGCAATAACAAATGCGGTATTTGGTAGAAATAGAAATAATCTGATCGCCTCAAGTGTTGAAATGGCATTAAATGGAGAGCAGCGATCTAAATTATCGACATAGACAATAAGTGGTTTATCAAACTCCTTTAGCAGATCTGAATATGCTTTTCGGAATTCTTTAATTTCTTTAGGAGGTGAGAATGATTTCTTATCTTTGATCAAACCTTTGTTTTTCTTCGCGACATCCTTAGCGCCATCGACAGCACCTTTTACATCATCAACATCCAGTTCACCATCGTCACCACCACTGAATAGTCCCATGATCTTCTGTATACCACCTATAGTTGGTATACCAGCTAATGCTGCACCACCATCCATAAGTAGTCCCATCAGTCTGATCTTATCTATTCGTCCAGCAAACTCTTTTGCTTTTGCACTTAGGTTTTTATCGTCTGCTGCTTTTTTAACTAAAGTAGATGCGATTGTTTCTAATAGCGCAGCTTTAGCATCATCGTACCCTTGGAAAGTCCATGCATCAAAATGTACTTGGATATATTCTTGTTCATCAGTTTCCAAAGATGCTTTGGTAAGTTCAAGAATAGTAGATTTTCCTGCGCCCCAATCACCAAAGACACCGACGCTAATAGGCATTAATTCCTTTTCAGTGATAAGATCTTTAATCGACTCAGCCGTTTCATTAAAATTTAAGAAGTCAATTTTTGATTCTTTATCAGACCACATAACATCTCCTTTTATTTATTATTTCTTTTGTTCCATTCTTTCAATAGTTCGATGAACCGTAGGGCGGCTAACAGAATATTTCTTCGCTAATGCAGAGATCGATTCACCATTTAATTTATCTTTATATAATTCTTTCGCTTGTTTGTCTGACAAAGCAGGCAATCTGCCCATGTGTTTGCCTTTAGCTTTAGCTTCTTCACGACCTTCTGTGGTTCTGGCTTTTATAAGATCCCGCTCAAGTTGAGCGAATACTCCACATAGGTTGATCATGGCGGTGGCAAACGGGTTATCATTTTTAGTATTGAGAGAACCGTCAATAATATTTAAGCAAGCCCCCTTTTTGTGGATACTTTCAATAGCCTCAAGAATAGACTTTAATGATCGGCCTAGCCGATCAAGGCGAGTAACAATTACCTCATCACCTTCCCTGATGAAATCGATGAGTTCCTTTAGCTTTTCTTCATTTCTAACCGAAGCACCAGACTGTTTGCCTTGAAATATTTTTTCACAGCCATGAGCGTCCAACTTGGACAGTTGAATATTTAAATCTTGCTCTTTAGTTGAGACTCTTGCAAAACCAACTTTCATATGTACGAAACCTGTAACTTTCGTACACCTTAACAATTAAGTGAACGAAAGTACATTAAATAAATTTCGTACATGAACGTAATAAAATACAGTTATTCGTACACAACATGGATAGAAAATGAATGACAATTCTAACTATCAAGTGACTTCATTATTCCACACACTTCAACGGTGTTTTCAGTTGTACACAAACTTGCCATTTGTTGAAGCTCAGCTTTTAGTGCTTTGAGTTCTCTCATTCGATTGTTAACTAAGGCCAATTGTTGAGCAATGAGCTTATTAACACTTGCACAGCTTTCTTCTGGCTTATTTTTCAGTTCCATAAGGCGTTTAACATCTGTTAGAGGGATATCCAAACTTCGGCAATGCTTTATAAACTCTAATTCTTTTAAAGCCCGTTCACCGTATAACCTGTAATTCCCTTCAGTACGTTCAGGAGTTGAAAGCAACCCTTCCTTCTCGTAATACCGAATTGTTTGTATCGAACACCCTGTCGTTTTTGAAAGTTCACCTATCTTCATAAAACTTTAGTCCTAAATCTTGACTCTATAGTCACTATAGACTTTATAGTTAAGTTATCAAGCAAATAACTAAGGCCGTGCAATGAGTGGTTGTGGTTGCGAAGTCGAACTAAAAGATGCGAAACAAAAACATGTGCTGTATTGGTTGCTAGGTATTAATGCGGTTATGTTCTGCGTTGAGATTACTGTGGGCCTATATGCAAACTCAACGGCTTTGATAGCAGATTCAATGGATATGCTGGCTGACGCAATTGTCTATGGTATTGCTCTATATGCCGTGAGCCGATCTTTAAAGCATAAAGCCAATGCAGCCCTTATCAGCGGTTACTTTCAGCTGACACTCGGAATACTGGTAATCTTTGACATAGTAAGAAGACTCGGAGAAGGTGAGCCTCACTCTTGGTTCATGATCGGCTTTGGTTTTGTAGCATTAATAGCAAACGTCATTTGTTTAGTTTTAATCAGAAAGCAAAGCAATGGTGAAGTCCATATGCGTGCAAGCTGGATATTTTCAGCCAACGATGTGATCGCAAACTTGGGGGTCATTGCTGCTGGTGTTTTAGTGATGCTACTTGATTCTCGCTGGCCTGACATTGTGATTGGTAGTGTGATTGCAACCCTAATTTTAAGAGGGGCTTACCTGATTATTACTGATGCGAAGAAAGAGCTGAGCAACGCAGAGTTAACAAGCGAAAACAATAGCTGTAGTGGAAGTAAAACAAAATCATGTTCTTAAAGGAGATGGATAATGAGTGCTAATTATTTAGAGAAAACACAAATATTAGACTTAGATGATCACAGCATCCAATCTCTAATAGCAGATCGGAATTGGAATACATTGGATGAATACAACACAATAGGAGCTGCTTACACCTTTGTTAAAGATGAGATTCAGTTTGGTTACAACCGCAGCGATGATATATCTGCGAGTGAAGTTTTAGCGGATGGCTATGGGCAATGTAATACCAAAGGAAACTTGTTGATGGCTCTATTACGGGCACTTGGCATTCAATGCCGATTTCATGGTTTCACGATTGATCAACAACTTCAGAAAGGGGCAATTCCTTCTTATGTATTTTGGTTAGCCCCTAAATACATTATCCATAGCTGGGTAGAAGTGCTTTATGAAGGTAAGTGGATCAATTTAGAAGGCTTCATTCTCGACGAAGCTTATCTAAGTTCAATTCAATCCAAATTCAATCAAGCTAAAGATAGTTTTTGCGGTTATGGAATAGCTACTACCTGCATAAGTAACCCAGAGACGAACTGGGTTGGTAAAGATACTTATATTCAAAAAGAAGGCATACACGACGACTTTGGCTTTTATGACTCACCCGATGAATTCTATGCTGAGCAGGGAACCAATCTAACGGGTATTAAACGTTGGGCGTACCAAAACTTTATCCGTCATATCATTAATTGGAATGTACAAAGGCTTAGAGGAAAAAATGTAAACGCGGAGGCTCAACATGCATAGCCACTCTCACGGTCATGATCACTCTCACCATGATGAGGACGCTTCGAGACGCATTGGCTGGGCTTTTTTTCTAAACCTCACGTTTACCATCATCGAATTTATCGGAGGTTGGTTAACCAATAGTACGGCAATCATGGCAGATGCTATCCATGATTTAGGAGATAGCATTTCCATAGGCACCGCATGGGGATTAAATAAGCTCAGTAACAAGCCTGCCTCTAGCCAGTTTTCATATGGTTACAAGCGCTTTTCATTGCTTGGCGCATTGATTAACGGTTTGGTATTAACTGTTGGTTCTGTTTTTATACTAATTGAGGCTATACCAAGATTAGCTAACCCCGAAATGCCTCAAGTCGAAGGAATGCTTTTATTAGCTATTTTTGGCATGGTGGTAAACGGTTACGCTGCCTATAAGCTAAGTCATGGAAAGACCTTAAATGAACGAGTTTTAAACTGGCACTTGCTTGAAGACGTTTTAGGTTGGATAGCTATATTTATTGTATCAATCGTATTGATGTTTGTTGAATGGCCCATACTCGATCCTATTTTATCAATTGGGTTTACTCTTTTTATTTTATTTAATGTTGTAAGAACACTGAAATCGACACTTATGCTCTTCTTGCAAGCGACACCAGATATTGATCTTATTGAAAATATTAAATCGAAAATAGTTTCTAAAGCCATTGTGGGTGAAGTACATCACTTGCACATCTGGTCACTTGATGGTGAACACAACGTTTTAACCGCCCATATTGTTTTAAACACTGAAATATCTAACGAAGAACTGAAATCGTACAAGCTAGAGTTACGACAGGAGCTTAAAGAGTTTGATTTTGCTCATACAACAATTGAAATAGAGTTCATAGACGAGCAATGTCGTGACGCAAGCTAAACGATAGTGTTAACATTGGCATAACTAAGAGATAGTTGAAACGAAATGAATATTAAACAATTCCCTGCATACATCATGATAGTGCTGATATTACTTCAGTCATTTACTGCTGTGGCAAAAGTTGCTGATGTTCATATTGTTGATTCCGAGCATATAAAAACCGAGCATGTTCATGCTTTAGATGACCATATTTCTTCCGAACAATTAATACAATCATCAGCAGATAATGACCAGCACAACCCCGCTGATTGTCATCATTGCGGACACTGCAATGGCTCGCATGTACAGTTTGCTGCGCATATTTACATCAGTAGAGACATTGATTTCAAATCAAATCAGGTATTTGATTATTTAAAAGTAGTCATTGAAGCTCCCCCTTCCAGATTACTTCGACCTCCCAAAAGTTAGTCCTTTTATTTAATTGGCGCGTTAGGCGGTGAAGCCAACGCTCGTTTCATAAAATAAACAGGACAAAATATGAATATGTCTTATTTTAAGGCCCCCGTACTTGCTTGGAAGAAAGTAAAACGGTTGCTTCTGTTGTCGTTTTTAGTGACAACCAATAATGTATTTGCAAATGACTTAACTGTTGATTCAGTTACATTGTCAGAGGCAATACAACGAACACTTGCAAACAACCCACAGCTAACAGCTTTTAAATACAAACAAAAGCGCTTAGACGGCGAGTTAGCTACCGCAGGATTAAAACCTGAATATAATGTCAGCGCTGAATTGGAAAACTTTGCAGGTACAGGTGATGTATCTGGATTCAGCGACGCTGAATTAACTTTATCAATATCTTCCGTGGTGGAATTGGGAGATAAGGTAAATAGCAGAAAGCTTTATATTAATGCCCAACAGCAAGCTATAGCTGTTGAAAAAAGAATACAAACACTCGATATTTTGGGTGAAGTAGCAGCTCGCTATATCGATGTTTTGACGTTACAACAAGTCATGCTCGTCAATGAAAATGCAGAAAAGCTAGCACGAGAAACCTATCAAACTGTCTCCAAAAAAGTTCGTGTTGGTTCGGCACCGTCATCAGAGCAAAAACGAGCTGATGCAGCTTTAGCAACAGCTCGACTAAAGACGTTAACCATTTCCAAGCAGTTAGAGGCCAGTGTTCGTAAGTTAGCTATTATGTGGGGAGAACAATCACCGCAATTCTCTCGTGTATCAGGCGATTTATTTGCATTTCCCAAAACAATATCACTCGAATACATCATGGCTCAACTTTCTCAAAGCCCTCATATATTAGCTTATGCAGAGCAATCGAGAATTCAGCAAGCTCAATTACAATCAATCAACGCACAAAGCCACGCCAATATAACGTGGAACGCAGGTGTGAAAAGACTTGAAGGTAGCAATGAGACTGCGTTGGTTGCAGGAATTAGCGTCCCTCTGTTTACGAGTGATAGAAATAGAGGCAGCTATCAATCTCAAAAAGCAAAACTTGATGAAGTTGAGCAGCAACGGAAAGCCAGTGAGCGAGCAATTTACAGCCAATTAGCGACATTTTATGCGGCTCAGGAAGAGGCTCGCCTTACGGTTGAAACCTTACAAACCAGTATTATTCCGCCACAAGAAAGTGCTTTGTCATTAGTGCAAAAAGCCTACTCGGACGGGCGCTTTAGTTATTTAGAGCTAATTTCAGTTCAAAAAGAGCTTATTGATATGCAATATGCGCTTATTTTTGCCGCAAGTGAGGTTCACAAACAAAGCGCCTCCATCGAGTCCTTATCAGGCATTCCATTAATTTCTTCCGGCAATACAGAAAGCCAACTTTCAAGCTTTATTGAGAATTAATCATGAAAAAGAAAAATATATTAAATTCACCAATCAGCCTTTTCAAATTAATGCTTGTTGCTGTAATTGGTTTCACCTCCATCACGACCTCAGCCAGTGAAGAACACAAAGATGAAATAGTCTCTATGTCTGTTGAGATGGCTAAACAAAACAGCATTGAAACAGTAGCAGCAACTAGCGGTGTTATTCATAACGAAGAAGTTGTATATGGAAAAATCGTTGCCGATCCAGCATCACTTGCACATGTTAACGCTAGATTCGATGGTGTTATTAAGGAGGTAAAAGTTAATATCGGCGAAGAGGTTAAAAAAGGTGAAACGCTGGTAGTCATTGAATCCAATGAAAGCTTAAACCAATATTCGATAAAAGCACCAATGTCTGGACGTATAGTCGCAAGGCAAGCAAATATTGGCGAACTGACAAATGGTGAAAACTTGCTGACAATAGCCACCTTTGACGTGGTTTGGGCACAACTATCTGTATTTCCTACTCAGCTTAGTAAAATTAACACTAACCAGCAGGTGCTAATCCAAAGCATTGAATTTAATCAAAGTGCGCAAATTAGCTATTTAACACCATCACTAAACGACAAGCCATACTCATTGGCATTTGTAAAATTGGATAACAAAACCAGCAAGTGGCCGCTTGGCACTGTAATTAAAGGTGCGGTTACGACCAGTCAACACTCTGCTCCAGTTGTTGTGCCAAAAGAAGCCATTCAAGAGTTTGAAGGCAAAGATGTTGTTTTTATTAAAGAAGGCAATGAATTCCACCCTAGCGCCGTAAAAACTGGCGCTTCAGACGCTATCAATATTGCTATCATCGACGGTTTGAACGTCGGCGAAAGTGTGGTTGTAAAGAACAGTTATCTGCTAGTTGCTGATCTAAAAAAATCGGAGGCTGGACATGAACACTAATCTCCGACCTTTTTATCCTCTACATATTGGCTTCAGTATTATCGAGGTGAAAATATGATCGCTTGGATACTAGAGTTATCTATCCGTAGACGTGGCACTATGTTGCTTATGGCCTTGTTTATCATCGCTTTAGGAATATGGAACTATCAGAAGCTACCTATTGATGCCGTACCAGATATTACCAATGTACAGGTACAAATAAATACGCAGGCTCAAGGTTATTCACCTTTGGAAACAGAGCAACGGATCACATTTATCGTCGAAACGGGCTTGGCAGGTTTACCTAAGCTGGATTATACCCGTTCACTTTCTCGATATGGCCTGTCGCAAGTGACTGTTGTGTTTGAAGAAGGCACAGATCTGTATTTTGCCAGAAACCTAATCAATGAGCGGCTTAGCGCAATTAAGGAGCAACTACCGTTAGGCATTGAACCAGAAATGGGACCAATTGCTACGGGCCTCGGTGAAATATACATGTACAGTATAACTGCCGACGAAAGTGCAAAGCAGAATAATGGCTTACCCTATGATGCGATGGCGTTAAGGGAGATCCATGACTGGGTAGTGAAACCACAACTTGCATTGGTTAAAGGGATTACGGAAATCAATGCAATTGGTGGCTATAAAAAGCAATACCATATCAATCCCGATCCGTTAAGGATGTTGCACTTCGGTATTACCAGTGAAGCACTATCAAATGCAATAATGCGAAATAATGCAAATCAAGGGGCTGGATTCATCGAAAGAAGCGGACAGCAAATTCTTGTTCGTTCACAAGCTCAGTTGCAATCTATTCAAGACATCCAAAACGTCATTATAAAAAGCGACGACGGCACACTTGTAAAAGTTAAAGATGTCGCCGAAGTTGCGATAGGAAAAGAGCTAAGGACAGGAGCTGCATCACTGGAAGGCAAGGAAAGTGTGATTGGCACCGCAATGATGCTGGTAGGAGAAAATTCACGCTCGGTGGCATTGGCTGTTGGTGACAAGCTTAGTGAAATCCAAAACAGTTTACCTCAAGGCGTGTCCATAGTTCCCTTATATGACAGGACAACTCTGGTTGATAAAGCAATTAGCACCGTACAGAAAAATCTTATTGAAGGTGCATTACTGGTTATCTTCGTATTGTTCCTATTACTGGGTAACATACGCGCCGCTTTGATTACCGCCGCAGTAATTCCTTTGGCAATGTTGGCAACAATCACGGGCATGGTTCAAAGCAAAGTCTCTGCGAATTTAATGAGTCTGGGAGCCTTAGATTTTGGATTGATTGTCGATGGCGCGGTAATAATCGTTGAGAACTGCATTAGGCGGTTAGCAGAAAGCCAAAAACGAAATAGTTCTGTCATTTCCCTGAAAGAACGCCTAGACATTGTTTATTCTGCTACCAATGAGGTTATACGACCTAGTGTTTTTGGCGTATTGATCATAACGATTGTCTATTTACCTTTGTTTACCTTATCGGGTGTCGAGGGCAAAATGTTTCATCCGATGGCCGCAACGGTGATAATCGCTCTATTGTCTGCAATGGTATTTACCTTCACGCTAGTCCCCGCTGCGGTTGCTTTATTCTTGAAAGGCAAAATCAGCGAAAAAGAAAGTCCAGTAATTGTCGGCGCTAAGTCAGTTTATAGTCCGGTTTTGAAGTGGGCTTTAAAACTACGTTGGCTAGTTGTTTGCGGCGCTGCTTTACTTGTGACATTTAGCATATTACTTGGTAGTAAATTAGGATCTGAATTCGTTCCTCAACTTAATGAAGGTGACATTGCACTGCACGCGATGCGTATTCCGGGCACGGGTATTGACCAAGCTGTAGAAATGCAGAAGGTACTTGAACAACAAATTATGAAATATGATGAAGTTGTTACGGTGTTTTCAAAAACGGGCACAGCAGAAGTTGCGACAGACGCGATGCCGCCAAATGTGACTGATACTTTTCTGATATTAAAGCCGAGAGAGCAATGGCCCCACCCTAATTTAACGAAAGAGGATTTTGTTGAAAGGCTGGAAAAAGATCTCAGCTCTATTCCCGGCAATAATTATGAGTTTACTCAACCAATTCAGATGCGATTTAACGAATTAATTAGCGGAGTAAGAGCTGATTTAGGGATTAAGCTCTACGGTGATGATCTATCCCAACTTGTCATTTCTGCACAAGAAGTTTTGGCTACACTCAATACAATTTCAGGTGTTGCTGATGCGCGGCTCGAACAAGTTGATGACGTGCCTATCTTTACCGTTAACCCCAAGCCTGAAGCATTAGCGCTATACGGGTTGGATGCAAGCGACTTACAGTCTTGGTTAAAAACAGTCGTGTCAGGTGAAGGCGCAGGGTTAATATTCGAAGGTGATCGTCGATTTGAAATTGTAGTTAGATATCCTGAGCTGTTGAGAGCCAACCTTGATCAGCTAGGTAATTTGCCAATCGCGACAGAAAGTGGTGAGTTTGTACCTGTAAGCGAAGTTGCAGAGTTAAATTATACGACAGTTCCAAGTCAAATAAGCCGAGAAAATGGTAAGCGACGAATTGTAATTACAGCAAATGTTAGAAACCGAGATCTAGGCTCATTCGTACAAGAGGCACAGCAAAAAATTCAACAAAGTGTTGAATTGCCTGCTGGTTATTGGCTTGAGTACGGCGGAACATTTGAGCAACTTGAGAGTGCAACACAAAGATTATCCATCGTAGTACCTGCCACATTGTTTGTAATTTTGACACTGCTTGTCATAGCATTTAGTTCAATAAAAGATGCCCTGATCATATTTAGTGGTGTGCCTTTAGCACTTACAGGCGGCGTATTGGCTTTGTGGTTAAGAGACATGCCTCTTTCAATTTCTGCTGCTGTTGGATTTATCGCTCTTTCAGGGATAGCTGTATTAAATGGACTGGTGATGCTGTCATTCATTAAACAGCGATTACTTGAAACAGGAGAGCTAATAAACTCAATTATCGAAGGTGCAACTATCAGGCTTCGCCCTGTATTAATGACCGCTTTGGTTGCTAGCTTAGGTTTCATTCCTATGGCATTAAACGTCGGAACTGGGGCTGAAGTTCAGAGGCCATTAGCGACGGTGGTAATTGGAGGAATTATTTCTTCTACTTTACTTACTTTAGTTGTTTTGCCTGTTCTATATAGAATTGTTTACAGTAAATACAAATCTTAACTTTAATTTAGAGGCTTCTCGTAATGTTTTCGAGAAGCCTTTTGTTAAGTTACTTTTGCTCATTCAGGTGTGTAAAAAGACCTATTTAAAACTCAATTACTTTTAAGACGCCGCGATACATTTGTATCTGACAATGAAACTCATGCTCTCCCAGTGACAAGTTGAATAAGGTAATTTGAGTGATTTCATTTAACTTAAGCTGTTCGCTTATATCCAATGAAGGAATAAGCATTATTTCAGCGCAGGGGGATTGATCTTTATGACGGTTATGAACGCACGTCATTATTGCTAATTGCGCAGATTATGAATGAAACTGGTAAACGGATTATCATTTTTAGTACTGAGAGAACCATTAATAATAATAAACATCCCCGGGGCAAGCCCTTCTGCTAACGCAGAACTCACTTCGTGAGCGGGGTATTTGGTTAGAACATAGCTAACTGATGATCCGAATGGAGTTGGTCATAATTATTTCCTTGGTTTTTCACATACTTTCTTATCATTGATTCGTCACCATGTTTTCCTACCGTACTTGCAAAATAACCATCTGACCAAAACTCTCCACCCCATAACTGCTTTTTAACATGAGGGCACTTTTTAAAAACCTCTCTTGCCGTTAAACTTTTAATCATCGTTACCAACTTTGTAATGCTGTAGGTTGGTACTGACTGAACTAAAAAATGAATATGATCTTCATCCGTCCCAATTTCTAAAAATTTGATTTCGTAACGTTTTTCTATTTCAACACAAATTTCTGTGATTGCCCTATCAACTCTCACATCAAGAACTGCTCTTCTATATTTTGCAGGGAAAACTAAGTGATAAAGTAAAACTGTCACATCGTGGCTTTTATGTATAAATTCGCTCATTACTCAATACTACGCCGCAAGCGGCGGGGAATAAACCCGAAGAGATTTAAACAATCGCACCGTTTGTGAGTACTTTCAATGTCCTCAAGAATAGACTTTAATGATCGGCCTAGCCGATCAAGGCGAGTAACAATTACCTCATCACCTTACCTGATGAAATCGATTAGCTTCTTTAACTTTTTTTATTTCTAACTGAAGTACCAGACACATTGCCCTATAATACTTTTCTACAACCATAATAGCCCAACTGAACAGTTGAGCATTCAAATCTTGTTCTCTAGTAGATACTCTTGCAAAACCACTTTCATGTGTAGGAAACTTTTAGCTTTCGAACATGAACGAGATAAAAGATCAATATTCGTTCATTTAAAAAGTGAAATAAATGACAACTCTAATTATCAAGTTTAATTCTTCCACATGCTTTAACTGTGTCTTCACTTGTACACGAGCTTGCCATTTGTTGAAGCTCAGCTTGTAGTACTTTGAGTTCCCACATTAGATTGTTAACTAAAGCCAATTTCGCCTGTGTCTATCACAAGTTCAAAACTTAAACTCTAAATACAAGCTGATTTGATCTCCTTCAAAGAAGATTTTTTGCCCATAAGCTCTTACACCGAAATGTATTGATTAGTACTGATTCACAATAATTACGCTGAAATTGAGTCAATCGTATTACAAATACTCTTATTGATACTGGCTCATTACTTGCAATTTTTCGAGAACATGACCACATGTAGAGAATAATAGGCTAACAGTGGGAAATATTTACACTATCAATGTAAGGATTACTTATGAAATACTCAAGATTTGCTGCAATGATCATCACCTCAACCATTGCTATGTTTGTCATGATGTATCTCAACACTTACGCAGTATCACATATATGGTTTAGTGAAACGCGTATCTATATGGCGTTGTATATGGGAGCAGGTATGGCAATCATCATGCTGGCCTTTATGCTTGGCATGTACAGTAACAAGAAGCTCAACATGACTATTTTTCTATTGGCAGCAATACTCTTCGCCATATGTCTTTATCTTGTTCGCTCTCAAAGCACAATTTCTGACACTGCCTACATGAAAGCGATGATTCCTCATCACTCCATTGCTATTCTTACTAGTGAGCATTCAACTTTGGAGGATGTACGCGTGCGTGAATTGGCAAATGGTATTATTAAAGCCCAACGAAAAGAAATAAAAGAAATGGAATGGCTGATTAAAGATATTTCTGAAAATGGAAAGGTCAGCTCACAAGCTCAGGCTGAGCAACGACCGCTCCCAAAGTTTGAAGGCACACTGAACAAAGGAGACTAAGATGACTAAGACAGCTACCCTGTACAGAATGGTCACTGACGAACATATCTGCCCCTATGGTTTAAGGTCGAAAGATTTGCTGGAGAGGCAAGGGTATGATGTAGAAGATCATAAGCTCACGTCAAGACAACAAGCTGATGACTTCAAAGCTAAGCATGATGTCAAAACTACGCCACAAACCTTTATTGAAGGAAAGCGTGTCGGAGGATACGATAACTTAAGAGAGTATTTTGGTAAAGATGAAGCAGGTCAAACTGGCACAACCTACACGCCCGTTGTAGCCATTTTCTCGATAGCTGCACTTCTTGCTGTTGCATCTCAACATTTTGCTTCCGGCTCATTTATCTCCATCAGAACACTGATGCTATTTATAGCTTTTTCAATGACGCTCTTAGCGGTGCAAAAACTGAAAGACCTATACAGTTTCACAAATTCGTTTATTACTTATGATTTACTAGCGATGAGATGGATAAGATATGGTTATATTTATCCCTTCATTGAAGCATATGCAGGTATTGGTATGGTTGCCCAACTACAGCCTCTCGCAGTGGCACCATTTTCATTGTTTATCGGCACAGTTGGAGCAATTTCAGTTTTCAAAGCCGTTTACATTGACAAACGCCAGTTAAAGTGTGCCTGTGTAGGCGGCGATAGCAGTGTGCCACTTGGATTTGTATCGCTATCTGAAAACTTATTTATGATCGCGGGAGCATTGATTATGCTGCTGATGTAAAGGTATAGCTCTATTCGGCGGCCCCTTAACTGTTAAGATTAGACCTAGGATGCCAGCCCACACCTTTCTAATCCATATGTAACATTTTTTCTGTCGTACTGGCATCAAGATAACCAGAACTGAGCAAACAATCTCAAAGGTTGTACAAAATAACACTAAAGCTTTTTCATTAAGTTTTATTGTTATGCTCTTGTGGTGGCTTTCGCCACCACTTTATTAGTTTTCAAGTTCCACCATATCTTTCGCTGCAATGTCACCAGACACTAGCTTTACAGTTGCGAAATGATCATTCACAATTTTAGTAATTTGTACCGTTCCTACCTTTTCGATAGTGTAGGGATCTTCACCTTCACTCAATACTATTCTTTCATGGAATCTAATAACACTGTATTTTTGCCCAACCTCTGCGCCATGCTTAGCACCAATACAGATTAGAGTTCGATTATCAGAACTTTCTACTACCTGACCTCTCATCATGTATTTATGATAAAAAGTGGTATTAGAACAACCCACTAAATATAAACCGAATGTAAGCAATAAAAGAGCTTTTATATAGGGTGTTTTCATCACTGTTACCTCATTTGACTAACTAATTATCTATACACTTTTTTATGAATTCATTTGTTTTTCCGGCCAGCCCCCGAAGGTGCTTGATGACAACTCCAAGGCTTATGAACAGAGTTATCTTTGATGTTCTGATCAACAAATTTATAGTAACTTTCTTTAGTATGTGTCCACCAATCATCATGAACATCTGCGCCATACTTACGGATTACCTCCTCAATCCCATCAAGGCTTACGTTTGCGGCATCATAGGCAAGGTGTATTTCACCTTCTTTGATGTTGTAACTAACTTCATCTATACCAAAAAGCTGATCTATTTCTTTTACTAACTCGTCACAGCTTTCTTCTGTGACATTGCTAAGCTTTAGATTTCGAACAACTAAATTTTGCTCTCTAACGCCAACTCTATGATCTAAATCGCTCATAATTTTTCTCCTAATGTTTGTGTGAATGCTGTTGATTGCTATCTTTAATTTCTTCCATTTTCCGGTTCATCTGCGGCATCATGTTCTCCATCATTTTTAAATGATGTTCAGTCATCTTGATTTGTTGATGCATTGGCATTTCTTCCATGTTTTTGTGCATGGATTGCATCATCTTCATCATTGAACGGTGATGTTCAACCATCATCTGCTGTTGCTTTTCAGGATCTTTTTCAGTTTTAATGGCATGGACTTCCTTTTTCATTTCCATCATCTTTTTATGCATTTCTCCCATGTTCTCATGTGGTATTGCCATGCCTTGATGCATATCAGCTTTGTTCGCACCTTCATGTTTATGCTCATTGTTTTGGGCAAATGAGCTAGTGGTTATCAGTAGTGAACTAATAAATAAAATTGATTTAGTTAACGTTTTCATGATTTTTACCTTCTACACTTTTATTAAAATTTGGGATCCAACTTGGTGTCGATTCCATATACCTGTGGTACTCCGAACCAAATTCAGCAATCGCTTGTGCTTCTTCGCGTTTCGCTAGCTTGACGTAAACAACGACTAAGATCGGAAACATCGCAAGTGTTGGGATTGTCGGCCACTGCAATAAAAAGCCGAACATGATTAGAATGAAAGCTACATACTGTGGGTGGCGACACCTTGCATACCATCCAGTTGTAGCCAATTGATGATGTTTTTGCGCGTGATGCAATACATTCCATGCTGAAGACAACATAAAGAAACCTGCAACAATAAACACCATACTCACTATATGAAATAGGTCCAAATGGGCATCACCTTGAAATCCAAAGAAAGTATGTAATAAATGCCCATTTTCATGCGCAAAGAAATTTACTTCTGGATAGGTCTCCGTCAGCCACCCCGACAGAAAATAGATAGTTAAAGGAAAGCCATACATTTCAGTAAATAGGGCAACAATAAAGGCAGAGAACGCGCTTAGACTTCTCCAATCAGTTGATGTTTTTGGTTTGACAAAACTAAAGGCAAAAAAGATAAAAATTGCTGAGTTCAGTATCACCATTGACCATAAGCCATAATCATATGTTTCATTCATCACTGCTCTCCTTTTTATGTGATTCCTTACGTGCCTTTTCTAACCCTTGTATGTAGCCATCGCGATAGGCTGCATTTTTATCCGTGAGTTCTTGAAAGCTCTTTTCCTTTTTTTCATCAGGCGCATGTGAATGATCGTGACCATGTTTACCATGACTGCCATGCATAAATACGTGCATCAAGGGGCATAGCAATAAAATCAAGTAGGGAAGAAATTGCAGCACATGTTGACCATGCTCAAGCACTAAGAAGTAGGTCACTGCGGCAATAAGTGCCAGTGCAGCCCAGCCTGTAGGTGTTGACCAAAAATCAGGGTGTTGATTTTTCATATTGCCCTCCTAAACGACTTTTAAGACGCCGCGATACATTTGCATCTGACAATGAAACTCATGCTCTCCCGGTGACAAGTTTAATAAGGTAATTTGAGTAATTTCATTCAACTTAAGCTGTTCGCTTATATCCAATGAAGGAATAAGCATTGTTTCAGCGCAGGGGGATTGATCTTTGCGTATAAACTTCAAGGTAACAGGTTGGCTAGCAGACACCTGAATTGAAGATGGGGAATACACGCCATCTTTCACTTCAATTAACACTTCACTGTTTTGCACAATTGTTTTGTTAGGTTCGTACAGCCAAAACCACCAAACAATCAGCGCGATCAACACTAAGCCTAATAAGTTAATAACCATCATTGTGATTCTCCTTAATGCTCTTTTGCTTTAAAAAAGCGAAGTCGATTTGCATTTGACACTACAGTCAATGACGAAAACGCCATTGCAGCACCTGCAATTACAGGGCTAAGCAGAATGCCAAAGAAGGGATATAGAACCCCCGCAGCAAAAGGAATCCCGGCAACGTTATAGACAAACGCGCCAAACAAGTTTTGTTTGATATTTCGTAAAGTGGCTTTGCTTACCGCTATGGCATCAGCAAGGCCATGAAGTGAACCACGCATTAGGGTAATGTCAGCACTTTCGATAGCTACATCAGTCCCTGTGCCTATGGCGAAGCCAACATCGGCTAACGCTAGCGCAGGAGCATCGTTGATGCCATCTCCTGTCATACCAACAATTTCGCCGCCTTCTTGTAGCTCTTTCACCTTGTTGGCTTTATCTTCTGGCAGCACTTCAGCAAGAAACTCACTAATACCCGCTTTTTTAGCTACGGCGGCAGCGGTTTCCTTGTTATCACCCGTTAACATGATGACGCGTATACCATTAGCCTGAAGCCGTTTGATAGCAGAGATTGAGTCTGACTTGATAGGATCTGCAACAGCAATGATTGCTGCAAGTTCACCATCTACAGCAAAGTACATAGGTGTTTTGGCTTCTTTGGCTAAAGACTGTGCTTGTTCAACAAAGCCTGTGAGGTCTATGCCTTTTAACTTCATTAGTTTATCGTTTCCGAAAAGCAGGGCTTTGTTGTTGCAGCTTGCTTCTACACCAAAACCCGTAATGGCGTTAAAGGCTTCAATTTTTAGTAACTCAATATCCTGATCTAACGCACTTTCAACAATCGCTTGCGCTAAAGGATGCTCTGAGCCGCTTTCTAAACTTGCTGCAAGCTGTAGTACGTCTTTTTCGTCAGTAGCTTTTGCTAAAATAATATCGGTTACCTTAGGTGCCCCTTCAGTAATAGTGCCCGTTTTATCTAAAATCATGGCAGTGATTTTAGAGGCGGTTTGCAGTGCCTCACCGTTGCGAATAAGCACTCCGGCTTCTGCTGCTTTTCCTACTCCCACCATGACAGACATGGGTGTTGCCAAGCCTAAAGCACATGGGCAGGCAATAATAAGCACAGTAGTTGCTGAAACGATGGCAAAAGCAATGGCTGGCTCAGGTCCAAAGTTAAGCCATGCTAGCGCACTTAACACAGAGGTGATCATCACGACAGGTACGAAGAAAGCTGAAATAACATCGGCCAAACGGCCAATCGGCGGTTTTGAATTTTGCGCTCGTTTCACCATATTGATGATTTGCGCAAGCGCCGTGTCTTTGCCTACACGTGTGGCTCTAAATAAAATCATGCCTGATTTGTTCAAAGTACCAGCGACAACCTCATCTTCTTCGGCTTTTTCAACAGGCATAGGTTCGCCTGTCAGCATGGACTCATCAATAGAGGTGTAGCCTTCCAATACCACACCATCTACGGGAATTTTTTCGCCCGGTTTTACCTTCACAACATCATTCAGTAAAACCTGCTCAATACCAATCTGAACCTCTTTGTTGTCGCGAATCACTGTTGCAGTTTTAGCCTGTAAGCCGATAAGGCGTTTGATGGCTTCAGAGGTTTTTCCTCTGGCTTTTATTTCTAATGCTAGACCTAGATCAATTAAGCCAATGATCATGGCGGTAGCTTCAAAATAAACATGACGAGCCATCAATGGAACTGTTTCGGGTGCAAACACAACAACCATTGAATACAGCCAAGCCGTACCTGTACCTAAAGCTATTAGGGTGTCCATATTGGCGGAGTGGTTTTTAAAGCTCTTCCATGCACCTACATAGAAATGTTTACCTGAAAAATACATAACACCAAAAGTCAAAATGCCAACAACCAGCCAAGACATGCGTTCAAGGTTTGTTTCAACCGTCATTTCTCCAACCACAATGCTGTAGATCATCAAAGGAACGCCGAGTGAAAGGGCAATAAACGTATCGCGCATTAGCTTTTTGTAATATGCCCAATCCGCCGCCTCTTTCTCGTCAAGCGCATCTGTTGCTGAGCTATCATCAATTGGCTTCGCGTTATACCCCACAGACTCAACAGCTTTGATCAATTCTTCTGTCTTAGCTGTTCCAGAAACTGTTACAGTCCTATCAGCAAAATTCATTTCCGCACTGACTACACCAAGAGTTGCCTTTAACGCCCCTTCAATTTTGCCTACACAGCTAGCACACCCAGCTCCTTCAATGATGAGCTGTTGGTTATGTGATACTTTCTCCAACGTATTCTCCTTACTTTTACACGAAGAGGATTGAGCTTTTGCCTGACAGCAACAGCCTGATTCGGTTTCTATATTTGTATTAGTAGTCACCATTTTTCCTCCTATGCCTTTTTAATTTGTTCAAAGTTTTCGATGAGATGACAAACCATGTTTGCAGTCGGTGCTTTGTCTTCCATCTCTTCCCATTGAGAAAGAGCTGAAGACATTTTTCCTCGAAGTGCCAACATTGCTTGAAACTGTTTTTCTGTTTCTTCAAGCCGCTCTTTGATCAGGCTTCTGACTAATGGGCACGCACTTTTACCATCTTCAGATTCATTAAGAATTTGCTTGATATCAGCAACGGCAAAACCAAGGTTTCTGGCACTTAAAATGAATTTAAGTCTCGATACCTCTTTATTCGAGTATGACTTGTAGCCGTTCACTGACTTAGCAGGTTTTAACAGTCCCAATCGCGTGTAATAGCGCACCGTATCAGCAGTCGTTCCAAGGCTTTTTGCCAGCTCTGTTACTTTCATATTTACTCCTTAGTTTTTCACCTAAGTTTGTACTCTCACCTACAGCTTAGACCCGTGTCTAAGACACAGGTCAAGTACTAATTCTAGTGAATAAGCTAAAAACTAATTTTTTGGTAAAAGAGAAATCTCGGTCAAAATCGACAGCATTAAGTACTGTAAATGGCAATAGTTTGAGAGTTTTCATAGTGCCTTCAAAATATCGTACTAATCGTTCAAAACAATTGATTATTTAAATCAATGAATAAGTCATTCTATTTTTGATGGGAGTGGCGAAAAAAAGACGCACTGATCCCGTGATTAGCCAATAATTGGTGGACGATAAAGTAAGAGATGGATACCAGATTTTGGTAGAGGTGTACGCTGTAGAATTAGCTCAGAGTAAATATTGCAAATACCTTCCTCTTGCGCTTGCACAAGATAGGCATTTAAATGAAAGCTTGCACAAAATCCCCCCTCACAACAAACACAATCACCAGCTTTGCATTTTTCACAGACTTCATCACCATGACGGTGTTTAGAATCTTGCGAGTTTACATTGTGATAGTGACTATTGTCATTCATTGATTGATGGTGAATATTTTTGCTTCGTTGCATAATATACGTGTCGGAAGATCCATTTTGATGTTCTTCACAATTCATTGGCTTAGCTGTAACAAAACTATGCTGCGTAAGCAACACAGTTATTATCACTATTTTAAACCACCTGAAAAGTCCAAACATTATCATTCCTTCTATAGCACCTACAATATTAGCCACTTTATAAAAATAATTTTATGATCTTGATCAACCTTTGAACTAAAACCTAAACTTTTTACTTTTTACTTTTTACTTTTTACTTTTTACTTTTTACTTTTTTAAACAGCTTAAACTTCACAAGTATAAAAGGGGTGTCTAATTTATACTCATGAGATTGAAGCCAAGTATGAGCACCATTAAAAAAAATAAAAACCCTACGCTCATAACTAGGTATTGAATAAGGGATCATTTTTCCAATTGTTCAGCTTTAAGCGCAGTACTTTGCAACAATCGGTTCTATCCCGTGCACACCCACTTCCCGTTCATCAAAAGTGATAAAATCGCCTATTGTACGTCTTTCAATGGCGATGTTTTTTGGCTTGACTCTTTAACCTTAACTATTCGCCAATTTTACTTCTTAGCTGATATTCCACCTTGATAGGTATACACCTGACTGGCACCGACTGAAAACAAGAAGTAGCTTACTATTACTGCTCTTAGTTCTTTCCAAAAATACTATTAGCTAGGCCTTTCCTAACATAACTAAAATGGTTTAAATCCCAAAAAACGAAAGCTACCATCAATATAGTTGCGGTAGCTCTCATCAAGTCAATATAGTATTTCTTCACATCAGAGCCAGAACTTGATACCTGCAACAAAAGCAGTATCACGAGTACTTTGCCCATTTAACTTCGCAAAGTCGGCTGTATTACCAAATTTATTTGTCCACTCAACGCCAATATAGGGAGCAAACTGGCGGGTAAACTCATAACGAACCCGAAAACCAATAGCACTGCTAGATAAGCCACTACCAAGGTTATTTTGGACGTCATCCTTACCGTAAAGCGTCAACTCTGCTCGTGGTTGAACAATTAACTTTTGAGTAAGTAATAGCTCATACTCAGCTTCGATCGAAAATGCACTATTACCTTGCTCTCCTAAATACGCAGTCATATCAATTTCAAACCAGTAGGGGGCTAGACCTTGTAAACCAAAAGCTAGCCATTTGCGGTTTTCACCTTCGTTATTGTAATCAAGTCGAATTCCGACTTGTGTATCCCAATAAGCAGATATTGCGTGGCCCCATAGAAAGTCTGTTTGGTTCTCCTCTAAATTACCTTCGCTAAAATCTCCCTCAGTTTTGATGACTAATCTATCAAAAGTAGTGCCATACCATGCCTGAAAGTCAAAAACACCTGCGTTTGTTTGCTCATTATATTCAAGACGATCCCCTAGTAGCGCGTAAAATGAATGCTCATCTGCCAAAGTCAGCCGTTTGTCGCTATTGAGTGCATAAGGACCTTCAGTCAATGTTGTACCTGCGGCATAAGCATGAGGGTCTCTAGCATCTTTAGGTGCATCTCCACCTTGTGCTTGCATTTTAGAATCACCCATCTCAGTCATCTCATCTTTTGCAGATACAGATACACTTATAAGGGGCAAACCTATTAATAATAGTCTTAACGTATTGGTTAGTATTAATTTTCTCATGATACAACTACCTCTCTAAACATACCTGCATCCATGTGGAATAATAAATGGCAATGCCATGCCCAGCGACCTACGTCATGAGGTGTTGTTAAAAAACTAATTCTTTGCGCTGGTTGTACAGGGATAGTATGGCGACGAACCTGTACATCACCTTTTTCATTCTCCAAATCGCTCCACATACCGTGCAGGTGCATGGGGTGTGTCATCATTGTATCGTTTTGTAAAATAACTCTTAAACGTTGATTATGCTTCATGTGAACTGGCGTGCTTTTTCCAAATTCCAAGCCATCAAATGACCAGCTATAACGCTCCATGTTTCCAGTTAAATGTAATTCAATTTCAGCCTCTGGCTCTTGCTGGTTTGTAATTCCCTCAAGAGAATGTAAATCTGCAAGTGTTAAAACACGGCGTCCATTTTTACGTAAACCTATGCCGGGATCATCAAGGTTTGTTCTAGGCATATCAACACGCATATCAACAGAAGCTCCATACTCTGTTTTTGCATGACGCACTTTAGTGCTAGCAACAGCTAATGGGTTTTTAGTCATTCCATGTTTACTATGATCCATTGCCATCGCTCCATGACCCATTGCACTATGATCCATTTGATTAGAATTCATGCCCGACATACCTGCCGTATCAGCCATTGTAGAATGCACACTATCATGGGTCATATTGCCCATCATATCTGTCATCGTTAACCACTCAACGGGGTCTAAAGAAGGTACTGGTGCATCAACGTTAGGTGCCATTGATAAAGTACCTTTAGCATAACCTGAGCGATCCATGCTTTGTGCAAAAATCGTATATGCATCATTTTTTGGCTCGACAAGTACATCATAAGTTTCACCGGGACCAAATCTAAATTCATCTACTGTCACAGGTTCAACATTTTGTCCATCAGCTTGTACAACTGTTAACTTCAGCTCAGGTATTCTTACATCAAAAAACGTATTGCTAGAACCGTTAATAAATCTAAGCCTAACCTTTTCGCCAGCTTTAAACATTCCACGCCAGTTTGTCAAAGGCGCACAACCATTCATTAAAAAAGTCATTGCAGATGCTGATAAGTCTGCAAGATCTGTAGGGTTCATTCTCATTTTATTCCACATTTCCCGGCGTTGTAGCGCATTTGAAACGCTGCTATTTGAAATGTCATCAAAAAACTCTGGAACAGTAGGTTGATTAAAGTTAAATACATCGCTCTGTACTTTTAACTTGCGAAACAAATCCATTGGGTCATCATCAGTCCAATCAGACAATTGGATGACATGCTCATTGTCAGCACTAATAATATCCTTTTCTCTTGGCTCAATAATTAATGCGCCGTACATACCTGTCATTTCTTGAAAGCCACTGTGTGAGTGATACCAATATGTGCCGCTTTGTTGCAGCTTAAATTTATAAACAAAGGTTTCACCCGGCATTATACCTTTAAAGCTAATACCCGGTACGCCATCCATTTGATACGGAAGAATGATCCCATGCCAATGAATTGAACTCGGCACTGATAATTTATTAGTTACCCTGATAGTAACGTCATCACCTTCTCTGAGGCGCAAGGTAGGAGCTGGTATTGAGCCATTGATTGTTGTAGCCATTCTTACAACACCTGTGAAGTTTACGGGTGACTCATCTATCACTAAATCTATTACTTCTCCACTTAGTTCGGGCGCAGTACCTGTTGAAGTTCCAGCAATCAAAGATGAAGCTGCATGAAGAACACTTGGAAAAGCAGCTAATACACCGCCAGCAATTACACCTTGTACAAAGCGTCTACGTGGCGTAGAAACTTGATGTAATGGACTTTTAATTCTCATTTTGTACTCCGTTATTTAACCAATAAATTAATGTGACCAATGAATGTGCTTAATCTTCCATTCACCATTTTGTTTTTCCAGCACCATCGTTTCCATGCCTTGATAATCGCGTTCAACACCTTTATGAGTACCTGTAGTTTGACTACGCGACGCAGAGATAGCGGTATTTCCAAGTATCGTCACTTGATGTTCAAGTGTGTCGCTCTTCATCGCTGCTAAATACTTCATATCCGACAACATATGATGATGAGCATATTCATCAGCGCTCCTTTCAACGCGGCCTCCCTCGAAAATGGTGACATCGTCCGCTAACTGCGCTCTAGCCTGTTTTTGATTGCCAGTTTCAAGTGCTTGATGAAATGCCAAAACAACTTTTGCGGCAGGGGTATCTATACCTTTAAACAAACCTTTGTCTTTGTTCTTATCACCATGAGCGTTTGCTGCGAAACTAAACGTCATTAATAAAACGAGTAATATATTTATTGTTTTCATTTTCATTCTCTCTTTTAGGTTTTAATTTGCAGGGCCAACAACACTAGTAAGCCCAGCCGTTACAGATAAAATGGCAAAAGCTACTACCATTTCTATCGAGATAGATTTAGATAAAGCCTCTCTGCCTTGACTATTTTTAAGTTGTGGAACGAGTATTAGTTTATGTTTAGCAGCAAGTGCCAAAATAGACACTACAAGAGCCAATTTAAACAACATTGTTTGTCCGTAACTTGAGCTTATTAGTGCATCAAGACTTCCGACCAATTGAATCACGAGCCAGAGGCCTGCTACCAACAATAGGCTCAATGTAAAACTTGCTTGTTTGCCAAAGCTTTCCATCAGCAAATGAAGTTCTGCATAACTTAGCTGATGGCAAGCCTGTTTTAGTGGCAATAACGCCCCAAACCACCATGCCATAACGAGCACATGCAAAATAAGCAAGCCTTTTTCAATTGTGCCTAACTCAGAAATATGACCCAGTAACGTGAATGAGTATGCAAGGATTAATAAACTCAACATTAAAGCGCTTTGTTTTAAGTACGAGTTCACAGCGAGTTTGAACCTTAAAGCTAAAGCGATTATTGCGGTAACTAGCCCAAGCGCTCGAAGCAAAGCTCCAGTGCCGACAGAGGAGTCCCACATAATAGCCAATATATCAGCGTCTATCGCCCCCTGAATTCCCTCTTCTGCCATTGCACCAGTACTGGCAAAGAACCAAGTAATATTAGCGATCAAAGCCATAACTATATAAGTTCTTGTCCACGTTAAATTCGCTATTACAGCATTACTATGAGATTCATTATGCTCAAAAATTTGTCTGAAAAATGTATAGCCGGCAATACAGGCAAAGCCGACGTAAAATACAATTTTTGACAGTACAATGACTGTATTCCAGATATACATTTCCATATCAATCACACAGCCTTACTAATGAACCATAAAGCCGAAGCTATCTTTCATTTTATGTCCATCTTTACCTAAATAGGTCACATCAACGATATAGTTTGTTGGAGCTAATTTAGGTAGTTCCCATGAAAACTCTCTGGAAGCTTCTTTTGATGGTTTAAAGTCAAATTTAATATTTTCACCTTTTTTATTTTTCAACGTAACTTTAACTACACGTACCTCTTTGCTAAATCCCAATGTCAATTTTTCTGGAGTATTCATTAGCATTGCATTATCAGCAGGCACGCTTTTTTCAAGATGCACATGTGCAAATACTGCACTACTAAAAACAACACTGATTATGGTTAAAAGTTTAATTAATGTTTTCATATATACCTCTATTTATTTAATGGATTAACGACTAAATTTATCTTTGAAAATTTGATTACTTGGAATCCCAGCATTTGTAATTATTTTTTCCACTTCACTCATCATTGCTTCTGGACCGCACAAGTAAAACTCAGCCAAATGCAGTTCTGATTTTTGGTTCATATACGGCAGAAGTACTTTTTGAACATAGCCTGAGTGCCCTTGCCATTCTTCTGAAGGATTAGAAAGAGTAGGAATATAAGAGAAGTTTTTATGCTTCTCACTCAGTGACTTCAATTCATTATGGTATAGCAAGTCATCTTCAGTTCGCGCACCATAGATAAGAGTCAAACCACTTTTATCTTTATGCTTTTTCAACTGTTCAAAAATAATAGACCTCAGTGGTGCAAGTCCTGAACCCGCACCTATAAACACGCGACTAACTTTTTTATTTGAAGTGGCATAAAAATCAGAAAAAGGGCCTCTTGCAGTTATCGTTTCACCTACTTGGAGTGAACCTAAATAACTTGAACCTATTCCTGCTTTAAAACCATTCTTTGCGGTCTGCCAACGGATATTAAACATTAACTCATCAGACTCCTCGTCAAAGTTAACTAATGAGTAGTGGCGAGTTACACCGTTATGAGAAAATTTTCCATGATAGTAGCTATCCCAGTATTTTTCATAGCACTCTGGCATATCATCTGGACGTAAGCTATTCATCCCTGCTGGCACATCAAATTGCATATATGCACCAGCTTTAAATGCCAACTGTTTGCCTGATTTCACCTTAAACTTCACTTCCTTGATAAAAGGAGTAATGAAGTTAGTCGCAACCACAACTAGCTCATGATTTTCAATATTGCGATCAGTATTAACTTCAATCGAACTAATTTCAGAGAACCTATGCTGACATCCAAGCCGATAACCTTCCTTAAGTTGCTCCTGAGATAAATGTTCCTGTTCAGATAGTGTGATAGGTAATTTAGTTGAACTTAAGAACACGCATTTGCCACAAGTACCGCCACCACCGCAACCTGAAGGAAGGTATACATGTGAACTAGCTAGCCCTTCTAATACAGTTGAGCGACCAACTGCTGAGATGTCAGTAATAGTATTTTCATTGGAAAACGTCACTGCCACTTTTTGCCTGTTAGTGCCCCAACCTAGCTTCAGTAAACCACTTCGATACTGTTGTATCAGCCAAGTAACACCAGTAATTGAAAGGAATAGCGTTGCAAAAGCAAATGCAATGATCAACCAATGGTTAAATCCTCCAGAATTGCCATAGTCCATAAAGTGAAGCTTCATCATCAGATCTTTCAATCTGAAATCATCATTGGCATGGCGAAGTACTTGACCTGTAATACTATCTAAATAAATAGTTGTATTGTTCTCATCCTCAACGGCAACTTGCCACATAGGATTTTGCTGCCTTACGTGATCAGAAAACGGAGGTTGAGATAACACTGGAGTAGTTAACTTACCCTGTCCTGAGTAGGAGTTTTTTGCCAAAGTTAGTACTTGTTCTTCAGACAAATTAAATGGCTTTCCTGTTACAGCATCAAATAGCTTTGAGTGGCGTTCTTGATAGCTATGCTGCCCCTTATCGAACACAAAATGATAGTAAGGCTGATGTAAAACCCATATAAGGTTTACTTCCTGCGGAGCATTACTAGTAATGTCTTTAATAGGGAATAGGTCAAAGCCTGTAATGCTACCTTCATGATGAGAATGAACTCTAAGTTCATTACCACTGGCTTTACTGTGATCCATCAAATTGAAGTAAAGGCCCGTTCCCAACCAAATAAGCAGTTGTAAACCAACAAATAAAGAAAGCCACTTGTGTATCGTTGTATTTAACTTAAATAGTCGCATCAAATGACTCCCTTTTTATTTGGGGAAAGCACTCGGTAATAAGTCAATACTGCGCCAGTAATTGCTCCCATTAGACCTAGAGTTGCGACCAAGAACAAAAACCAGTTAGATACGTTTTCTCCATCATAGTAATCCATAATGTGGAACCGCCACATCCAATCAAACAATCGCCAGTAATCATGACGCTTGGCAACAAGTGATCCTGTTTGTTGACTTATATAAAATGTCGGTGTGGAGAATTGCTCAAACGTCACTCTCCAAACAGGTAAATGCCTTGGGGACAACTCAGCAGGCAAGTTTGTCGCTGACTTAATCAACCTTATGCTGTCGATTTGATGATTCAGTGCATAATGGTATTGTGCGATTTCTTTAGCCTTGATTTCATCTACAAGGGCCTGAACAGCTCCAGTTTTAGCATCTATTGCTACTTTTCCATTTTCTCCATTAATAAAAGAATACAAAGGACGGCCCATACTTTGAGTAAGTGTAACTTGGCTAGCTTTAGGATAATCCGCAGCTAGCTTTACAATGGAGTAATCCATACTTGCTAAATCTATTTTGGCTTCCTCACTCTTAGCCAAGGTTTCGCCGTGTATATAGTGAATATCCATAGTCACCATATACACGCCTGTAATAGACCAGAAGAGGAATTGTATTCCGACAAATGCCATTAGCCATTTGTGATATTTTCTAGCCGTGCTAAGCATTATTCTCAGGCTCCACGTTAGAAAGCTCTTTGTTAAAGGCATTTACTTCAGGCTTTTTAATGATTGAGTAAATTGCAGGGAGTACAATAAGCGTGAGCAGCACAGCACTTGTCATTCCGCCTACCATAGGAGCAGCAATGCGGCTCATGACCTCAGAACCTGTACCAGTACCATATAAAATAGGCATTAAACCTATAATGATTGTAGCTACCGTCATCATTACTGGACGAACTCGTAAGCCAGCACCGTGCAATAATGCATCTTGATATGCATCATTTGAGATGAGTTCTGCTCGCTCCACCGCTTTTTCCTTAAGCTCAGCAAGTGCTTGATTAAGATAAACCAGCATTATCACGCCAATCTCAACCGCAACACCAGCTAGAGCGATAAAGCCCACACCAACAGCTACTGAGAAATTAAACCCTTCTAGATACATCAACCATAAGCCACCGATCATTGCCATCGGCAAGGTAACGATAATGATAGCCACTTCACTAAACGCTCTGAAATTCAGGTAAAGCAGAATAACAATAATGGCGAGTGTTAAAGGCAATACATAGGTGAGCTTTTCTTTCGCTCTTTCCATATATTCGTATTGTCCGGCCCAAGTAATTGAATAGCCTGCTGGTAATGTCAGGTTATTTGCTAAGTGTTCTTTAGCATTTTCAACATAAGTACCTACATCAACGCTATCAATATCAATGAAAGTCCAACCATTGATTCTGGCATTCTCACTTTTAATACCCGGTGGGCCATTCTCTATTCGAATATCAGCAACATCACCTAGTGCAATGCGTTGACCACTTGGTGTTACAACAGGTAATCGTGCTAGCTGCTCAGGAGAATCTCGATAATCTTGCGGATAGCGCAGATTAACAGGGTAACGCTCTTGACCTTCTATCGTTTGTGTCACATTCATACCGCCAATCGCAGTAGAAACTACTTGTTGGACATCTTCGATATTTAACCCAAAGCGACTTGATTTATCTCGTGAAATATCAACCTTGATATATCGTCCACCTGCAACTCGTTCAGAGTAAACTGACGCTGTGCCTGTCACTTCTGGCAAGAGTTGTTCTATTTGTTGGCCGATATCCTGAATTACATCAAGTTCTGGTCCGGCGACTTTAATACCGACAGGCGTTTTTATACCTGTAGCTAACATGTCAATGCGGGTCTTGATTGGCATGACCCAAGCATTGGTTAAGCCCGGAAATTTAACCAACTTATCAAACTCAGCTTTTAACGACTCAGTTGTCACGCCTTCTCGCCACTCCTCCCGTGGCTTCAATTGAATAAAGGTTTCAATCATGGTTAGAGGCGCAGGGTCAGTTGCGGTTTCAGCTCGTCCTACTTTACCGAATACATTTTCAACTTCTGGCACAGTGCGAATAAGCTTGTCCGTTTGCTGCAATAACTCTCTTGCTTTACCGATTGAAATGCCGGGATATGTAGTAGGCATATACATAAGGTCGCCTTCATCCAATGGCGGAATGAATTCACTACCAATTTTATCGACAGGCCAAAAACCAACGATAGTCACTAATACTGCTGCGACTATTGTCGATTTTGGAAACCTCATGACTCGCTTTAAAACAGGCATGTAGATAGCAATCAATAATCGGTTTAACGGGTTTTTCTTTTCAGAGACGACTTTGCCTCGAATAAAGTAGCCCATCAAAACAGGAACCAATGTTATTGCCAAGCCTGCTGATGCAGCCATTGCATAGGTTTTTGTATAGGCGAGCGGTGAAAACATTCTTCCTTCTTGCGCTTCTAAGATAAACACAGGTAAGAATGAGACTGTTATGATCAGCAAGCTAAAAAATAATGCAGGGCCTACCTCACTCGCAGCCTTAGCTACAATTTGCCAACGGTTTTCATCTGTTAGTGGTGTTTTCTCCATATGTTTATGCATATTTTCAATCATCACTATTGCACCATCAGTCATCGCACCAATAGCAATAGCGATACCGCCTAAAGACATAATATTGGCATTGATGCCTTGCATATACATGATGATGAATGACACCAATATACCTAATGGTAGAGTAACAACTGCCACAATTGATGAGCGAAGATGAAATAGGAAAGCAACACAGACAATAGCAACGACTGCAAGCTCCTCTAGCAACTTGCTCCAAAGGTTATCAACAGCACGATCTATTAACTTCGATCTGTCATAGACAGGGACAACCTCCACCCCCTCTGGTAAAGAAGATTTGAGCGACTCAAGCTTTTCTTTTACCCCATTTATGGTTTGTTGAGCGTTTTCACCAAAGCGCATAACGACAACACCACCAACAACTTCGCCTTCGCCATTAAGTTCTGCGATACCACGGCGCATTTGAGGACCAAGGTTAACGTTGGCAACATCACCAATACGCAACGGCGTGCCTTGCTCGTTAATGCCAAGTGGAATTTTTTCGATGTCCGCAACTGATTGAATATATCCCGTAGCAGTAACCATATATTCAGCTTCAGCCATTTCCACAACGGATGCGCCAGTTTCTTTGTTCCCTTTTTGTAAGGCTATTTGTATTAAACTTAGAGGAATATCGTAAGCTCTCAATTTGTCAGGATCTACTTGCACTTGATACTGCTTAACCATACCACCAACGGCGGCAACTTCGGACACGCCCGGAACAGTTTGTAGTTCATACTTTAAGAACCAGTCTTGAATGCTTCTTAATTGGCTTAGATCATGGTTTCCAGACTTATCTGTTAAAGCGTAAATGTATACCCAACCCACACCTGTTGCATCAGGTCCTAATTGAGGTTTTGCCGAATCAGGCAGGCTTGATGCTACTTGGCTTAAGTATTCAAGTACTCTGCTTCTAGCCCAATACAAATCAGTATCATCATCAAAAATGATATAGACGTAGGAATCACCAAAAAATGAGTAACCACGAACAGTTTGCGCTCCCGGTACTGACAACATCGCTGTAGTAAGGGGAAACGTCACTTGATCTTGCACTACTTGTGGTGCCTGTCCCGGATAGCTCGTCTTAATTATCACCTGCACATCAGAAAGATCTGGGAGTGCATCTACTGGCGTTTTTTGTAATGAGTACAAACCACCAAACGCGACAATTAAGGTAATCAACAAAACAAAGAAACGATTGCCGATAGACCATCTAATAATTGATTCAATCATTATTTTTCTCCCACTTAATGATTAGAATGATCAACAGCAGCTTTATTTTCCTTGCCGTGTTGTTCATCTGATTCAAGAGAGATTTCAGTGATAACTAAGTCATCTCTAACCTCAAAAGTGAAAGTGACATTATCACCAACATTGAAATCAACTATTTCTATATTGTCCGCGACGATAAAATCCATCGTCGCAGCAGGTCTATCCCATTTCTCTATTGGCCCTCGGCTAATATTCAATGTTCGCATATCAATGTTAATGTCATTAATTAAACCTGATACTGTTGCTGATGATACTTCTTCACTCATATCAGCAGGCTCACTCATGATATGAATTCCAGTAACTTCATATCCACCGTCTTCGGTTTTGCTCACTTCAAAGTGCAAAGATTGCCCAGACTTTAATGAGTCAATATCGACTTTTTCAGCCACAGTAAAATCCATAACCATCTCAGGCCAGTCCCAAGCTTCAGCAGGGCCATGCGAAATATTAACCATACGGTGTCCTGCCATAACACTATTAACATCACCTTGCATCCAAACAGAGTTAGGCACTTCATCATGAGTCATTCGTTTAAAGTCAGAGCTTTTACTTGATTCAGAATCAATCAAGAACTGAGCTGATGTCACCACAACGTCATCTTCATTTAAGCCGTCTAATATTTCGATGCTGTCGATATCAACCCGGCCAATCGTCACTTCGATAGACTTAAATTGCCCATCCCCCAACGCAAGTACAACTCTGTCTTGTTTACCTGTGCGAATGACGGCTTCTTTAGGTACGAGTATCGTGCTATCAGCTTGATTAGCGTGAATAGAGACTTGTGCAAACATGTTTGGTTTTAGCTGGTAATCTGTGTTGTCGAATTTCAATCGCACTCTAAGAGTACGAGTTTTACTGTTCAACGTTGGATAGACATAATCAACAACACCAGCCCAGTCCTCACCCGGTAAATAATCCAGAGTCATTGATACTGGCAATCCTTCTTTAATCAAAGCCGCATCACGTTCAAACACTTCTGCTTCAACCCAAACTTGATCTAACTGACCAATGCTTAATAAGGTGTTTCCCGGTTTTACATAAAAACCTTCCCTAATCTTCAAACCATCAACAACACCTGCTTGTGGTGAGTAAAAAGTGATTGTTTGCTGAACCTTTCGTGTCTTTTCTAGCTTTTGAACAAAGTCTGCTGAAAGCTGTAACGCTTTAAGGCGATCTTTGGCTGCTGAAATTAAAGAACTATTATTGCGTTTTAACGCTATCAACAGCTCTTCTTGCGCGTTAACTAACTGAGGAGAATAAAGCGTGTAAAGAGGTTGCCCTTTCTCTACAGGATTACCTGCTGCTTTGACGTAGAGCTTTTCAATCCAACCATCAACACGAGGATGGATGTGAATTAGCTTATCTTCATCATATTGAACGTAACCTACGGTTGAGATTTCAGTATGCATATTTTTAAGCTCAACAGGAGCAGTGCGAACCCCAAGATTATTCACTACATGAGGCGCGATTTTTACGGCTCCGGGGCCAAAGTCATCACCAGATGATTCTTCCTCATACACAGGAATTAAATCCATACCCATAGGCGACTTACCGGGCTTGTCCCGGCGGTAATTAGAATCCATCGGTGCAACCCAATACAGCGGTTTTTTCTCTGCTGATGTAGCTTCATTGCCATTACCGCTTGAACCTGTACCTTGATATAAACTTAATGCTCCAGCACCTAGTGCTGCCCCAATGATGATGGCGGCTACTAGTTTCAAATTTGGTGTTTTAGTATTCGTTGACATTATTTTTCTCCAAATTGCTGATTGGATAAGTGCTGATTCATTCTGTGTGAAGTTTGCATCGACTTATGTTCAGCATTTGAGTTAGATTGAGAATGCGCAAAGAAATAGTTGATACGAGCAACTGTTTTAAGTGCGTCAACGTCAATTCTTAAGGCTGATATTCTGGCATTTAATTCTGCGATTCTTGCTCGAACAACTTCGGCAAAATCGCCATCATCATTTGTGTAAGCTGTCAATGACGCTTCTGCTTGGTCATGAGTTTGTTTAAGGAGTTGTTCTTGATAGATAGATTGCCTATCAGATAAACGCTTAAGCTGTCTAAGCTCCTTTTCCACCATACTGATCATTTGCTTTGTCAGTAATAGTTTCTCGGTTTTAATAGTCTCTGAATCTGCAATAGAAGCTGCAACTTGCTTATCTTGTCTGTTCTCGGTGAACAAGGGTAAATCAAACGTTACTCCAACAGAAAATAAATCAGCTCGGCTATCACCAGAGGGCATATTGTCACGATAGGCATAACTAGCATTAACACCCCATTGCGGCTCATATTGCTGTTTAGCTAACTCAACTGCTTTTTCTGAAGCTTTGCGTTTTATATCAATTGCAAGTATGGCTGGGTGATTCGAAAGCTCCTGAGCCAATAGATTTCTTGAGTAATTAGATGCTTTTAGGACTGTTGAATTGTTCAAATGAATTGTAGGCAACTTTTTAGAAACCCTAAACTCTAATGGTTGCGTATCAAAGTTGAATGATTCATTCAAGCCAGCAGCATCGTAGATATGAAGCCACTCATTAAGGCGAGCGATTGTTGTTTCTAGTTTCTGCTTTTGCGAAGTTAATCGGTCATCTAACTGCACGATTTCCAATTGAGCACGAATAACATCTTGTTGTCTGGTTTTACCAACAACATTTGAGTAGCTAGCTTTAGTAACTTCCGCCATCTGCTCAAAGAGCGCCCAATCCGCTTCAATCAATTTAATGGTTTGTTGGGCTAAGTAAGCATCTAACCATAACTGTGATACTTGGCTTATCAGTTTAGCCTTACGATCCTCTCGTAGCAGTGGAAATTTCGTTGACTCAATTTTTAATTGCTCTTGTTTAATCTTTAAACTATCACCTCTAGGAAACATTTGAGAAACACCAACCTTTAGTTGAGTCATTCCTTCCTGATCTAAGTCCCAAGTATCTGTTGGTAAATTCATTATCCCTAGTGATACTTTGGGGTCAGGCAAAGTACCTGAAGCGATACTTCTATTTTCAACCGCACTTTGTTTCAACTGACTCCCATGAAGCCAAGGATCATTTTGCTGAGCTAAGGTGATAGCTTGTTCGAGTGACACTACTTTCTCAGCTTGAGCTGAGAATACAGATAAGCCGAGTATTAGTGCAGTTGAAAGTGAAGTAAGGTTTGAAGCGTTCAATTTCATTAGAATTGCTCCTCGTATGTCTTAACTTTTGCATAGACTTCGCTCGTTCCATCTTTAAATAAAATTAACACGTTATATGACATAAAGCGGTCGCCGACTTCCATACCCGGAGAGCCAACAGGCATTGCTGGGACAGATAATCCAATCGCATTGGGGTGCTCTTCTGACAAGAACTGCTGAATAAACTTAGCGGGTACATGGCCTTCAAAGGCAAATCCATTTCTACTCACTGCCGTGTGGCATGAACGGTAATTAGGTTTAATACCATACTTAGTTTTGATATTGCCGATGTTTCGGAAATCTTTGGAATGCGCAACGATCCCTTTGTCTTCAATATGAGTTATCCATTTTTTACAACACCCACAAGTAGGGGTTTTATAAACGATTAACTCCAAAGGTGTTACGTCGTTATTGTGTGCATGCTTATGTTCATTGGCGTTTGCAAACGCAGGTGAAAGCAGCATTACAACTGCTATTTTTAAATACTTATTGATCATTTTTGCCCCCAGACATCGCTGGAAAATAGCTATAGCGCTACGACGCTATATTGACTAACAGAAAAATTAATTACATGTGCGCGAAATTTAGACGCACTAATCCTGTATTAGGCAAAAATTGGTGGACGATAAAGGGAAGTGGAAATTGAATGAGGTTGTTTAGATTGCAGAGCAGCTACAGATTCACTCAATATTTGAATATCTGTCGAATCAATACTGGAATTTAGGACTGTCGTAGATGAGCAAGCATTTGCAGGACAAACACATTCAACGTCACAACAATCTTCTGATTGACCATTACTGCTTTTATTCATATCACCATGATCCATGTTCATGTTCATGTTCATGTTCATGTTCATGTTCATGTGTGATTCGTGAGAACCTGATGACATTTCGCACGGCATAGCAGAATACGCAAATGCTTGCCCTACAAAGGCAAACAGCATAAGCGTTATTACTAAGACTTTTGAAAATGCTTTAGACATAAAATTCTCATAAAAATATACATTGTCTATGCTAATACAAATTTTCGAATAAGTAAATTGATGTCATGTAAACATTTATGAATATTTGACTAACGTCAATTTTTTCAAAGAGGTAAGTGACAAATAATAATCTCATCAGACTTTTTATCTTCGTTATTCAATGGCTTTTATTTTGAGACTTAAGTTGCTCTCTCATTTCTAAAACTCGATCTACCGAATAAGCTCCCGCCCTCATAACAACCAGTTCAACAAACGAAATATCAATTAACTTATGGTCAGCATCAATCACATAACAACTCTCACTATGTGTGTATATTTCTAACTTATCCTCATCAGCAGATTTGCTAACAACCTTTGAAGTCACGATTTGCTGAAATGGCCGGAACCTGAATGTTTCATCTTCAATAACCACCCCTGATAAAAACTCGCCAAGAAATATTTTTTCAAATTCTTTATAGTCGTAAACAGATACTATGTAGGCATCCTTTAAATATATTCTATCCAACGTATTCCCTTACTAATAACTAGCCGGGAGCATATTTCGCAGCTCTAATAACTTATTAGGAGAATACATACACTCATGCATTAAATTAAACTCAAATGCATTTACATCAAACTCTTTTGGTACAGCATCTAAGATATAAAAGTCAACACCAAAGCACTTACTTTCTTGACCATTGATTTCCAGAACCTTTATCGTGAATAAAGCATCTCCTTCTTTACCATTTTCATTTTCGTCAGCAAATGTGCCGTAAAGCACCCGTTCAACTTTTTCCTCTGTATCAGATTGAATTGAGATAAGTTTTGCGTTGGTTAGTTTTACTCTAGGTCTCATGCTTGAACTCCTTTCATATCTTCTACAGAAAAAGGACGAAAGAAACTTAGATATTTAACCCCATCAACTTTAAGTAAATTGTTGTCAGCATCAAAATGTGACAGAACACTAGATTGATACAACGAAATGTATTTTTCATAATCGATGGTGTTAAAAAAATTGGTATCAACGCGCCTCGCATAAAAAACAAGATCTTGCTGATCGATACGAACAATGAACTTCTGATCGCCATCTAGATTTTTAACACGTAAACACAAATTAGGTTTGTGCCAATCAGATACAAAGGAAGGAATCAGAGGGAAGCCGTATACCAAATAGCGCATACCTTCGATTTTGAAGGTTGTTGGATTGAACTGAGCCTTATTTACTTTGCCGCTACTGAATAATTCAAGTGTCAACACCAGCCAGTGCACATGCTTAGAAAATGTATTTCCTTCAGAAATACAGCCTTCGAACTCACCATTATGGTTTACATGATTGATGTACATGTATTTTTTAATGTCATCCAAGGAAAGCTTTTCAACCGGAAACTTTGAAGCTATGAGCCTGAAATAACAACCATGAACTTTTAAATCTGCATATTGAACTATCAACGGATCATCAAAGGCATCAAAGTATGGTCGCCACTCTAAGCGGAAGTCTGCGCCTGTATTAACAATAAACTTGGCATCTTCAGGTAACCCTAAAACTTGGTATATCAATGAAACTAAATCTAAAGTTTCAATATCTACCAGCATCAGGCTTTCAATACGGTTTGCCATTGACTCAATTTCTTTATGAAGCGATTCAATAATTTCTTGATCATCGTGTTCGTTGATCATTAAATATTTCAGGGAATCGTGCTTTAGAATTGAATCCAGTTTTTTCTGTTCAAATGCTTCAGTGAGGCTATTATGGGTATCAGAAAAATGAGGGCAGTTATAAACACCTCTAGCCCACAGGCCTTGGGCGTAAAGATCAGGAAACTCTAATAACTCAGCAAACTCTTTTGCTTGTTTATTGAGTTTATTCTTTAATTGATAAAGTGAGATCATTTAGTTCTCCAAACAACTTTTTAATAAACAATGGCCTACCAACACATTGCTTTATTTATTGTTCAAATAACCAAATTTTTACGGATGCTCCGCTTCACTGTTCACGTTTTCAAGGCGAAAAACATGTGTAGGCGTAGGCTGTCCGTTCAGCCTTCTTATTATAATATCGCCAAAAAACAAAATGACAACTTACGTATTTGTACAACTTTAGGTAGATATTTTGAGTTTGAACTCTGAAAAGCTAAGCCCAAACAAGGATACGACCATCTCTTCATTTATATTGGAGCCGGGAAATTTTTTTTCAAAATTTCCAATAATGCTATCTAGGTGGCTAGCTAATATTTTTACTAAAAATATTTCCGAGTTTGGTGAGAGTGCAGACAGTGCTATCAATGGGTTATCAAAGGATTCAGCTTTTATTTTTACTAGTAAATCGCTGTAACTGTCACAGCCATATAGACAAATAGCTGCCCCTTCTTGGGCTTGTCCAAGGGGAATAGTTAATAATTTAGATAATCGTTTTGCCTGCCTTTTTATATTTACTAGCAGGTCTTCTTTATTAAAAGACATCAATACACCAAAAAACGGCAACGCTAGGCCACGCACCTATGTCACTCAGTTTTTATGTGAATATTTAATCTTTTAGTTCAGAGTAAATCCATTTCGTCCTGTTTTCGTGGGAACGGGCTTCTCTGAAAAGCCACTGCAAAAAGCAGTGGCCATTGTCGCAATATTATAAGGAAATGTGAATGGTAGTTTGATGCCTACATATTCTTTTCAGTGAATTCAGCCAAGCTACTACGCTCTACTTCATCAAAAATCAGCACTGATCCTTTTTCATAATGACGAAACACATTAACAGCCGCACTTGCACCAGAAGAAGCAGGTGTTACAAACTTATCGTCAATCTGGGCTAGGTTGCCCAATACGATTGTCCGACAATTTTTCCCACCACGGCTTAACATGCCCTTGATTTGCGCTCTAGTCATGTTTTGAGCTTCATCAATGATTAAAACAGCATCGTCTATTGAACGGCCACGAAAATAAGCCATGCTAGTAAATTCTATATTGGCTTTTTCAATCACATGCTCGACTGTAGCGTAGACATTTCCTTCATGATTATCATCCGAGTGCATCGAAATTAATGCGTCAGTAATACCTGCCAGAAGAGGCATTGATTTTTCAGTTAAATCCCCCGGTAAGAATCCCGGATCGTCGTCCATAAAGTCTCTGGAGCGCACCACAACGATTTTTTTGTACTTTTTCAACTCCAATACTTGATGCAGCGCCGAAGCAACTGCCAAAAAAGTTTTTCCGGAGCCAGCAGGACCAAGGATGATATTTAAATCATAGTAAGGGTCTGTTAATTGGCTTAAAGCTACCGACTGACGCTGATTTTTAGGCAAAATGCCCCATACTTTTTCTTGTTTACGAGGCAATAGCTTTGTGAATACCTCAGTATCTGTTACTTCTGAAATTCGCCCAATGTGTCCAGCTTCATCGTACCAATACATGTTTGGCTGAACTTCATCATTAAATAGACTTATTGGGAAAGTATAAACTTCTCCTGAAACCTTGAAGTCTTTGTCTGATTTAATTCGATCAAAAAGATCTCCTTTAAAGGCTTGTACCCCTGTGTATAAAAGATCAATATCTGATATTTGATTATCTACGGCAACGTCTTCTGCCATGACCCCTACGGTTCGAGCTTTCAAGCGCATATTAATGTCACGGCTAACAATTATTACGTCTTTATTGAGTTCTTTTTGAAGATATAAAGCATAATTAATTATTCTGTTATCAGCATCACTTCCTATCCCGTGCTTTAACTCCTTAGCCAGATCCAATTGAGTGTCAATTCCAATGAAAAGCTTTCCTCTCTGGGCTGTTTCGGTAGATGGTAAAGGAATACCTATTTCCATTTCCTCGGCTGTATGTCCATTTATAATGTCTTCAAGCATTCTAATGCACATACGGGCATCGGCACTTACCGATTTATTAGTTCTTTCTTTCAGGTTATCAAGCTCTTCAAGGACAGTTAGACAGATGTAAATATCATCTTTGTAGCTAAAAATAGATTTTGGATCATGTACTAATGCAGATGTATCAAGTACACGAGGATTTCGATTATCAATAGAGCTTTTCATTACGCAGCCTCCCAAAAGATTGAATCGTTGCTAGGCTTTGTGTTGTACTTTTCTTGTAAATTACAAATTTTGAGTAAAGGTTTATTGTTGAGAGACTGCTCAGAGTAGCTAAGGTAATCAATTTTTTTGGAAATTCTTTTTACTTTTTCTACAGGCCAATAAAAACAAGGGGGTAAAAACTTTAAAATATCCCCAATTCGGGGTTGTAAAATAACAACAGCATTTTGAATACTACGACCACGCATAAAGTTTACCGATTTAAACTGTACGTTGGCTTTTTCCATAATGTAATTACGGCTTGAAATCGGATTCTCATCTCCTTTATGCAGCACTTCTAACGTATCGGTGATAGCAGCTAACCACGGCGCCATTTTCTCTTCTTCGGTGCCCGGTAAAAAACCAATCGACTCAGCAATCTCTGGGGTATTACGAGTGACAATAACTTTATCGTAAATGCCTTTTTCAATAATCATTTCAAGCGCACTGGCAAGGGCGAGCAAGGTTTTACCACAGCCAGCGGGGCCAGTTAAAATCACCAACTCAATGCTTGGGTCAAGCAGCGCATCAAGTGCCATTCCTTGATACACATTTTTTGGTTTAACACCCCACGCGGTATGGCTCATCAAACGCTCAACACTGATATCTTTTAAAGTAATTTGTTTATCATCGTAGCTTGTTACTCGAGCCGCAAAGTGGTCGCTTTCATCTAAAATATATTCGTTACAGAACACATCGCTAATCGTGCTTTTTGCCACATGATGATAGGTATCTCGGCCTTGCTGCTCTGTTTCGCATTCTCCAACCTGTTGCCAAAAATCACCGTCAATTTTTTTATAGCCGCTAGTTAGCAACGCTATGTCGTCAATTAATTGGTCTGTTCTGTAATCTTCAACAAATTTAAGCCCTGCCCCTTTCGCTTTGAGGCGCATATTGATGTCTTTAGTGACAAGCACAACCTTGCTATCGCTGTGTTGCTTCTGTAAATGAACAGCACAATTGATAATGCGATGGTCGTTTTCGTTGCCAGGTAACCCTGAAATACTGTCTGCAAATAAATGGTCATTAACGATAATTAAGCGACCACGAGATTCTGTTTTAGCCTTCTTATTACTAGGGAGCGCGACACCCTGCAACATTTGCTCTGGAGAAGCGTCCTTTAGCACTTCATCTAAACCACGAATAGCAACACGGGCGTCACGGCTGACGTCATGTTTCCTATCTTTAATGTGGTCGAGCTCTTCTAATACTGTCATCGGGATAACGACATCATGTTCTTGGAAAGATAAATAAGCGAGGGGTTCGTGGAGTAATACATTGGTATCGAGCACATACATTTTACTATCAAGGTTCGAAGCTTTTTCCATAGCACTTTCCTTACGTTTTATGATTTTTATGCTATACCCAATAAACTAAACAAGCGGCGGATGAAGCTATGATTTATTTGTCAGGTATATACTCAGTTTAGTCTATTTACGACAAAAGTCCTTTTTATGACATACAAATATACAATTATTTAACTGGTTAAAATACATACAATTTTTACCCTTTATAATGACTTAAAAAGGTTGACTAAATTTAATTGTGTGCGGCGAGTTTACTGCCTTGAAGTAGCATGGCGTTACAGGTAACATAGCCGCCTTTTTTCTTCATAGACGAGACATACATGAATTTTTCCTTAGGTCAGCGTTGGATCAGTGATACTGAGTCAGATTTAGGATTAGGCACCGTTGTTGCCCTTGAAGGCCGTCAGGTCAGCATTTTATTTCCAGCCAGTGGAGAAAACAGAGTTTATTCTTTAACAGAAGCACCTGTTACTCGTGTCGCATTTAATCCAGGTGATATTATTCGCAGCGTTGAAGAGTGGGAATTAGAAGTCGAGTCTGTTGAAGCGCAAGGCGAGTTACTATGCTATCACGGCACTCGCGTTGATAATGGTGAAAAAGCGCAGTTAAAAGAAACCTTTTTAGATCACTTTATCAAATTCAATAAACCACAAGACCGTTTATTTGCAGGCCAAGTAGACCGCTTTGACCGCTATACGCTGCGCTACCAAACTTGGCAGCACCAGTTTGAGCGCCAGCAATCACCTTTAAAAGGTTTAATTGGTCAACGTGCAAACCTTATTCCGCATCAGCTTTATATCGCACAAGAAGTGGGTAAACGTTTTGCGCCGCGCGTATTACTTTCTGATGAAGTGGGGTTAGGTAAAACCATTGAAGCAGGTATGATTTTACACCAGCAAATCATCAGTGGCCGTGCTAGCCGTGTATTGATTGTTGTGCCTGAAAACTTACAGCATCAGTGGTTAGTCGAAATGCTACGCCGCTTTAACTTACGTTTTTCAATCTTTGATGAAGAACGTTGTGATGAGGCATTTGCAGACTCACCAAACGTATTCGAAACAGAACAGTTAGTACTTACTAGCCTTGAGTTCTTAAGCAAGAAAAAACGCTGGTTTGAGCAAGCTACGCTGGCTGATTGGGATTTATTAGTGGTTGATGAAGCGCACCATTTAAGTATCAACAATGGTAAGCCAAGCACTGAATACCAACGTATGGCAGAGTTAAGCCAAGACATTCCAGGCCTTATCTTATTAACTGCGACGCCAGATCAACTTGGTCACCGCAGTCACTTTGCCCGCTTACAATTACTCGACCCAGATCGTTTCTACGACTACGATGCGTTTGTTGAAGAAGAAAGTAACTACAAAGAGGTTGCCGAAGCTGCTAACCAATTACTGGGTGAAAAAGGCCTTGATGATGCATCTAGAGCAACATTAAAAGAGCTATTAAAAGAAACTGATATCACAGAGCTTTTAGCCAAAGCAGAGCAAGGTGATAAAACGGCACGTAACGAAATTTTATCAATGCTGCTAGACCGCCATGGTACAGGTCGTATTTTATTTAGAAATAGCCGTAGCGGAATTGATGGCTACCCAAGCCGTAAACTTCATGCTTATCCAATGGCGATGCCTAAACAATATAAAACGGCGATGTCAGTACTGGGTAACATGGCTGGTATTCAAAATGCAGAGCTAACTGCTCTTCGCGCTTTATTCCCTGAAAAAATATTCCAAGAGTTTGAGGGTGAAAATGCCAGTTGGGGCGCATTTGACCCACGTGTTGATTGGTTAATCGAAACATTAAAAACCCTTAAACACGAAAAAGTACTGCTTATCTGCGCTAAAGCCGAAACCGCACTTAGCCTAGAACAGATTTTACGTGAGCGTGAAGCAATTAAAGCCTCAGTTTTCCATGAAGGCATGTCGATTGTAGAACGTGACCGTGCAGCAGCTTACTTTGCCGATGAGTACGACAGCGCACAAATTCTTCTTTGTTCTGAAATTGGCTCTGAAGGTCGTAACTTCCAATTCTCGCATCACTTAGTACTGTTTGATTTACCACTTAATCCAGACTTACTCGAGCAACGCATTGGTCGTCTTGACCGTATTGGTCAAACGCAAGACGTAAACATCCACGTACCGTATTTCGAAAACACCGCACAAGAAGTATTACTTCGATGGTACAACGAAGGTTTAGATGCGTTTGAAACAACATCGACAACAGGACAAATGCTGTATAAAGAGTATGGCGAAGAACTACTTGAGTTTATTGGTGCACACAACTGTGACGAAGAAGAGCTAGACCCACTACTAGAACAAGTTGCCAGCCAAAATGCTAAGCTTCGTAAACAAATGGAAAGTGGTCGTGACCGTTTATTAGAGCTGCACTCAAGTGGCCAAGGACGAGCTGAAAGTCTTGTTGCTGATATCGAAGAGTTAGATGATCAATTCACGCTACCAAGTTATATGATCAATGTGTTCGACACCTTTGGTGTAAGCCAAGAGGATAAAGGTGAAAATACCATCATCTTAAAGCCAACTGAGCACATGCTAAATCCATCTTTCCCATGCTTGAAAGATGATGGCATCACAGTAACGTTTGATCGTAGCACCTCGCTTTCGCAAGAAGACGCGCATTTCATCAGCTGGGACCACCCTATGGTGCAAGGCAGCTTAGATATGATTTGTGATGATGACTTTGGTACTGCCTCTGTGGCGTTATTGAAAAACAAAAAGTTACCTGCTGGCACCTTCTTTGTTGAAATGATCTTTATTGCTGAGGCGATGGCACCTAAAGCGTTGCAGGTTGGTCGCTTCTTACCGCCTACGCCAATTCGTATCTTATTAGATAAGAGCAGCAATAACTTGGCCGACAATGTTGCCTTTGATGCCTTCAACCAGCAGTTGTCTGCGGTTGGTCGCCAAACGGCAAGTAAGTTAGCCAGTGCACTACAAAGCGCCATTCACCCAATGATCACCAGCGCACAAGGCATGGCACAAACCAAGCTTGAAACACTACGCGCTGAATCACTAGAGAAAATGCAAACTGCACTCGGTGAAGAGCAAGCTCGTTTAACAGCACTTAAGCAGATCAACCCGAATATTCGTGATGAAGAGCTTAGCTTCTTTGATAAACAACGTAGTGAACTCACTACTTACATTGAAAAAGCACAAGTTAAACTGGATGCAATTCGTTTAATTGTGGTTTCTCACTAACCCATTGGCTCGTAAGCGAAAGCTTTAAGGTTTGCTTAAAGCTTTCGTGCTTACCTTCCATCATGCTATTGCATTATCGTTAATAACTTCTCTAGCATACTTTTATTCAACTCACCCATTTGCTCGTTATTGCTTAAAGCGTAAATAGCCCCCTCAACGGCACTTTCGTCGATATCTTGTCTGGACTCTACTACATTTGCCCAAAGCTCTAACTCATCGATATCTATTTCGCCGTCGATAACACGCTGTAAAACCTGACAGAAAACGTCTTGCGTCAGAATATACACATCACCTTGTGTGTCAGGAGTGCTTGTAATCACTGAGATTGCCTCAAATCGATTATCACCAAAACGGGCAAACTCATCTAATGCGTCTAATTTATCCATTTGCTATGCTTACCTTTTCAATCTCAAAGCATCTTTTTACTAAATGACAACCCTTACTTGCTCACAATGCAAAGCAACCCTTCACTGCCAAGCTGATAATATTAATGCCTGCTGGTGTAACGAGCTGCCCAACATTTTACCACTCGATGAGGCAGCAACAGAGTGTTTATGCCGAGACTGTACTATAAAAAAGATAAATTCATTTTTATCTAAACTTTACCAACAACCTTTAGAACAGCAACTTGCCTTTGCTAAGCCTTATTTTTCTCAAGGAAATTTAATAGAAAATCTTGATTACACCATGCAAAACAATTACATGGTATTTAGCCGCTGGTTCTTTTTAAAACGCGGCCATTGCTGCAGTAATGGCTGCACTCACTGCCCTTATTCCGATAACTAACCCCAGGTAGAGTATTTATTCAATTAGTTTGCATTTAATTGCAAATATTGCATGGACGAAAAGAATAAAAATACACTATAATTGGATATAAATTCACTAAATTAATCATTTTTAAGCTTAAACTATTAATAACGTCTATTTTTTAAGCATAAATTTACTGTAACTAAATCGGAATCAATCATGAACACCTTTAAGCCTGCTCTACTTGCAAGTGCAATTTCTGCGGTTTTATTCAATAGCAATATGGCGTTTGCAGCTGAAGATGCTATCGAAGTTGATAAATCAATTGAAACTATTCAAATCACTGCAACACGACGTGCAGGCTCAGTGCAAGATGCGCCACTGAACATTACAGCGCTAAACGGCGATGTAATTAGCGATCAAAACATTGGTGATCTTGAAGATGTCGCGCGCTGGGTACCTGGCTTAACAATTTCTGATCAAGGTGGCCGTGAAGGTTCTCCGATCATCGTTCGTGGTTTAAACACGAATACCTCTGACCGTATTTCTGATAGTGGCACAGTGGCCACTTATGTTGGTGAAATTCCACTTAGCATCGACTTACGTTTAACTGATGTTGACCGTGTTGAAGTGCTAATTGGCCCACAAGGTACACTGTATGGCGCAGGGACTTTAGGCGGTGCGATCCGTTATTTGCTTAAACAACCCGATCTAGATTTAACAGAAGGTCAGGTAACAGGTGATGTATTTAGCATTAACGAAAGTGACGGCACAGGCGGTGAGTTTGGCGTGGTATTCAACACTCCGCTAATTGAAGAAAAACTAGCTCTTCGCGCTAGCTTAAATTATTACGATAACCCGGGTTACATTGACTACACGCACGTGGTTCAAGAGCCAGGTGTATCAAATCCGAACCCTGACTTTTCTGACAGCAGCGATGTAAATGCCAACTTAAAAAGCGTAAGCGATGTTAACGATGAGCAAATCACCACAGCACGTTTATCACTGCGTTGGCTTGCAACCGAAGATGTAGATGCAACGCTTAACTACTTCTATCAAAAACAAGAAAATGGCGGTAACTCAACATCGCAATACGGCTCACTTGCTGATAGCAGTGCGCTACAAGGTATCCCAGGAAAGTACGAAAACGTTGCCCGTGTACTTGAGCCAGGCGAAGAAGAAAACGATTTATTAAGCTTAGAGATTAAAGCGGATCTTGGTTTTGCTGAGCTGGTATCTGCATCAGGTTGGTCTAGCTATGAGCAATCAGGTCAGCGCGACCAAACCGATCTACTTTACGATATTTGGTCAGGTTATGCCGACTTCCCTTCATTCGTTGGCTACACACACGACACCTCTGAGCGCGATACCTTCACGCAAGAACTTCGTTTAGTTTCAAATAGTAGTAGCGCTTTTAACTGGATCGTAGGTGGCTTCTATAACAAATTAGAAAGTCACTCAGATGACCGTGAGTACACGCCAGGTCTGACTGAATATTGGGGTGGCGGTATCCCTAATGTTGAACAAGACCTTGAGTACATTCTAATTTCAGATAGCGAAACCACTGAAAAAGCACTTTTTGGTGAAATCGGCTACAGCATTACAGATCAGCTTGATGTAACTCTAGGTGCACGTTTTTACGAATACGATGTTTCTACAACATCAGGTTCTGCTACACCGCTTTACTCAGGGGATTTTGATTCACTTGCTAATCTAGATATGGAAACGGTTAGTGCCAGCGATAGCGGTAACTTATTTAAGTTTAATGCTAATTACACATTTGATAACGGTATTCTTGCTTACTTTACTGTAAGTGAAGGCTTCCGTATTGGTGGTGGTAACGGTATTGCTCCTTGCCCTGATGTATTACCTGAGCAACAAATAGTTTGTGCCCTGCCAAACGAAGAAGATTACAAACCAGATACAACGGTCAACTATGAGCTAGGCTTTAAGTCATCATGGTTACGTAACCGCCTACACTTCAATGCAGCACTATTTAATGTTGATTGGAAAGATGCGCAAGTAGGTAGCAGCACTGTAAATGGCCAAGAGCTAATTACCTCGAACGCAGGCTCTGCTAATTCAAAAGGTGTTGAGCTTTCTACTCGTGCAATGATTGGTGACAACTGGGCTGCATATGCGACATACGCGTATGCAAAGGCTGAATTGACCGAAGATGCGCCGTACTTATTTGGCGTGTTAGGCGATGACTTAGCGCAGTACCAAAGCTACTATGATGGTGCTAAAGGCGACCGTTTACCAGGTGCTCCTGAGCATCAATTCTCGTTTGGTCTTCGTTACGAGCAAGATGTCTTAGGTGATAAGTTATTAAGCGTAAACTACGGTATCACAGCGCAAAGTGATGTAATCACCAAAGTAGGCTTAAAAGCAGACGGCGAAGTATTACCAGGTTATGCACTAAGTAACTTATCTGCCAAAATTACTGGCGATATGTGGTCTGCAACGCTTTACGTAGACAACTTATTCGATAAATATGCATTCACTTCTGTACGTCGTGATAAGTCTTGGGCAGGTATGTCGCAATATGCTGAGCTTAACAAAGAGCTACCTGAGCTACAGCGTGTTTATGGTCACTACACCACCGCGCCTCGTACTATCGGTGTGAAGTTTAGCTATAACTTTGAGCTGTAATTAAATATACCCATAAAAGCCTTGCCTCCTTTAGGCAGGGCTTTTATTGGGATTGGTATAAGCCTGAAAATAATTAAGTATTATGGAGAATTGGTATACTATGCGCTTATGCTAAATGATACCCAACAAGCGCTTCGCGCTCATATCCAACAGTTGTTAAGCAACAAACAACTAACCGATGCACATCACTTACTTGTGCAGCGGCTAAAACAAAATCCTGAAGACCACGTTTGTTACTTTTTACTCAGCGAAGTCAACACCGCAGCTGGCGATATCAACAAAGCGATTAAGCTACTTGAGAAAGCGATAATCCTAGCCCCTTTTGCGATTTATCATTTAGCACTTGCCAAGTTATACGTACTGTTAGGCAAAGTAAGTAATGCGGCTGTGCATTATGAAAGCGCTCTACAAACAGCTGACTTTGGTGCCGCTGACTTTGATACATTAGCCAATATTGCGACCCGTTTAGGGCATTATGACGACGCCCTTAGCTTTCAACAAGCAGCCTACCAACGCAATAAAGATAACCCACAAATTAGCTATAATTTGGCGGTGTGTTATAAAATTCACGGACTGTTCGATGAAGCTAAAAGCTTGTTACAGCAACTAACCACAAAGCAAGCTAGTTTTTATCAAGCCCACTATTCGCAGGCTGAACTCAATACTGTTATAGATGCAGAGCAACATATTCAAAAACTACAAGCCTTGGCGGATAGAGAAAAAAGCATTATTGACCAACAAGTGTATTTTCATAGTCTTGCTCTTAATTATGAGCACCTCAATGACTACAAAAATGCATTTAAATACTTTGCACAAAGTAAGCAAGCAATAGCCGGTAAACTTAATTATCAAGCCACACAGCATCGCCACTTTTGTCAAAAACTGATTACCCAGAGCAAGCAGCAAGCAATTAAAAGTAGTGACTCTGAGTTCTCGCCAGTTTTTGTCGTTGGCATGCCCCGCTCTGGTACAACCTTAGTTGAGAAAATCCTTAATCAAAGTTCAAAGCTACGAGGCATTGGGGAATTAAATGATATTGCGCAATTGATACAACACGCCACGCAATCCGCGCGTGTGATTGACAGCGAAATGCTCGATAAGGCATATGAATCTGAGGCGATAAAGACAGCACTGACTAGCTATCAACAAAGAGCCCAGCTGCTAAGTGGTGGCCAAAGAAGTTGTGATAAACAGCCATTTAACTTTTACTATATTGATTTTATTTTAGCGGCTTTTCCTAATGCAAAAATCGTTTGTATGCAGCGGGACTGGCAAGATTGCAGCATTGCCAATTTTAGGCAGATGTATAGCCCGCAAAGTGTGTTCCATCACTACAGTTTTACACTTGAAGATATTGCCTCGTTCCATCAAGATTACTCGGTATTAGTCAGTCATTTTGCCAACAAGTATCCTGAGAACGTTTTTTTGCAAAGCTATGAGCAATTGGTGGCAGAGCCGACCCTACAAACTCAAAAGCTCTATGCGTTTTGTGATTTAAGCTGGCAGGAAAACAGCCTTACTTTTTATAAAAACAATGCAGCATCAGCCACGGCGAGTAAAAAGCAAATTCGCCAGCCACTGAATAAAAACAGTATCGGCAGCTGGCAAAATTACGCTGAGTTTATTGATGTGGGCCTGTTTCAATAGGTAAGTCGTGACGAGCGCCCCACTCACTCCATGAGCCATCGTAAACACGTAAGTTAGCGTAACCGCATTCATCGGCACACAATGCAATTGCGCAAGCGGTTACACCTGAACCACAGCTAAACTGCAACTGGGTGTGATGCGGCGCTATATGTTGCTCAAATAATGCCTGCAACTCGCTTAGCGATTTAAGCTCACCGTTATTTAGCACTGTTGCAAGAGATAAACTGCGACTATTTGGAATATGACCACTGCGCATGCCTTCGCGCGGCTCAGCGTGTTCACCGGTAAAGCGCTCATAAGGGCGAGCATCAAGTGTTAGTGTGCTTTGTTCATCAAGTGAGTTAAGTACTTGCTCAGCACTGATGAAGTAATCAACACGCGGGCTGGCAACAAAGTTGCCTTGACCAGAAGCAGCTGAATAACTTGCTTGTGTTGCAAAGCCAAGTGCTTGCCACTTAGCCAAACCACCGCTTAAAACTTTTACATTATCAAAGCCCATTGCTTTAAACATCCACCACGCACGGGCAGAACTGAATAAGCCTTGGTCTTCATAAATCACAACTAGAGAGTCTTGGTTAACACCAGCAAGCTGCATATGCTCTTCAAACTGCTCGCTATTGCACATCATGCTTGGTACAGGATTACTGTTATCTGCTAGCGCCTTCTTGAAATCAAAACGCTGTGCATTAGGAAGCATAGCCTTAGGCGCATACTCACCCGGTAAACCAGGACGTACCATTCCTGCATCGAAGATAACCAAGTTATCCTGGTTTAAATGCTCGTTAAGCCATTCTGGCGAGACGATGTTCTTCATTAGCTTTCCTTTTGCGATAGCTGTGCAAATGTATCTTGTTGAGTTAAGCGTTTTTCGACCGCTTCAACATGCTCAGTTGTACATTCTTTCCAAACACCAGGCAAGCAATACACATGCTTTAAGTAGGTAAAAAACTTATCTCTCAGAATACTGTTGGTCTGCCAGCCATTTTGTAGTTTTTCCAAGCTCTTAATCAAGGCAGTTTGATCACTTGCGTGTAGTACGAGCTCATCAATGTTGTAACAAGCAAGCCCCAAGGTAATCACTTTTTTATCAAGTAATAAAGATTCTAAGCCAACTGTCGAGTTAATAGTTATAACGGCTTCAGCACCATTAATAAGTTCTCGAGTACAATTTCCGTTGGCAAAAACGGCAACATCATTTCTATCGTACAAGTGCTCATAGTGCTTATGCCATGAAGGATGTTCTTTAAAAACAACTTTAAGTTCTGGATCATTTAACTGTTTTACAGCTGAAACAACAGCATCGTAATACTCTTCCATTGACTTAAGCCAAGGAGAGTAACAAGCTATTTGAGTATCGTGTGGAACTTGAAATGGCACAAATAAGTATTTTTTGGGTAACTCGATAGCGTCAAACTTACAACGCTTTTTATGGTTCGCTCTAGGAATTAAATCAGGCGCAGAAAATGGCAACTTCCCCTGCGGATCAAAGTTTAAATAGAATTGATTATCTCGCGGTACAGAAGCCGCAAAATTAATACCTTTTGGATCTAAGCTTGTTGTTCCGGGCAGTAACCCATTTTCATAGTAATAGGTGGTCACTCCTAAAGCCTTAGCAGCCATACAAACAGTAACATTCGGTAATTTATTACCATTCCAAATGACTAAAGCTTGTGGCGATTCTGACTTCAATAAATCATAATACTTAGCGAACCGACACCGCTCCACAAGCAGCATCAAAGCAGAGTAACTTTTAATTATTAGCGGGTTATTCCATAAACTATTACGCGCTTGTTTACGTAATAGTTGCTCCGAGATTATTTTACTAAAATCATACTTAGTCGTATTTTTGATGTATTTCAGAGCACCGAATCTTGGTACCCCCATCGTGTGCACTTTGCAATTTAAGGGTAACTTCTCAATTAGTTCTTTGTAATAGCGGGCGTGTACATTATTGCGAGAGATAAATAGAAAAGACATGCTTTTAGCCATACATTAAATAATTCTGTTGAAGTTTAAGGACTACAGTCAAAGAATGCAATAAAGTAAAAATTTAATATAAACAATAGCTAAATATCAATTACCTCAGGGCGCAGCGGTGCTAAACGACTCAGAATCTTATTTTGTACCGTTTGCGGGATCTGTTGTTCGTCCATAGCATTAATCAAAAGCTCTACTACACGGTTAAAGTCTTTTTCAGGGATGTTCATTCCCGTGTGGATATCTACCATATTGTCGCCTTTGTATTCACAAGGGCCGTCGGTGACGCTACACAAATGAGTAATAAAACCTTGGCGAAAATGGGCAACATTCGTTTGTTTAAAATAAGCTAAAATTTGTTCGTCACGGCCAATTTGATTAATAAAACTATCAACCAGCTTTTCAACTCCTTGCTCACCATTAATTTGCTGATACAAGGTGCTATTGTTGCTACTCGCACAACCAACTAACATAGCTGCAAATACAAATGTAAAAAGTGTTTTCATCATTACCAATACCCTGTTACAGAAAGATACCAACCTGTTTGATCCTCAGCCCCAGCAATACTTCCTAAGTCTAACCAAGCTGCGGTCACACTAACATGCTTGTTAGGGAACCAAGCAACAAACACATCCTGCCAATCTTGCTCTCCTAAGCCAAGGTTATTGGACTTTTCACGATACTCAACACCCACAGCTATTTGATGGGTTAAAAACACTGCAGTAGATGCTTCAAATAACAATTCTTTATCGCTATCAGGGCCGCCAAAGCCTAACAAGCCTAGCTGATTAGCATCGCTATAACGAAAGGTGATGTTCCAAAACCAGTTATACCCAGCAAGCGCCCCTAAGTGTAATTTACTGGCAGCAAGATAAATATCGGTACCACTGGTGTCTTTGGCGCCGAGTAGGTTTGCGATACTGCCGTCATCCAGTGATTTATGTTGCACACCCAAGCTCAACTGCGGCCATTTACTGTAAACGATATCGCCGTATAAGCGCACTTTTGCCCCTGTTATTGATTGTTCAATATCGGTATTTAATGCCGGAACTTCGAAGCGTTGTTCTGCGTAACTAAATTCAACGCGATCATAAATATTTAGCTGCGCGCCACAAACATCTAGGCGATAATCACTCACATCTGCACGGCTACAAAAACCATTTATTGCTATTTCATCATCACTTGCATAGCCTGCAAGCTGCGCCCAAGGGACAATACCACCACCCGCACTACCTTCTACCTGGGAGACTCCGGGTGTTGCTAATAATTTACCTGACGCCGCAAAGCCAGAACTTGCAAAAGCAAGGCATGTTAACCCAAACAACCAATTAAGACGCTTCATTGTACACCTCTAACCACTGCAAAAACTGCTCTGATTTTAGTGGCCTACTTAAATAATACCCTTGTGCATAATCGCATTTGTTTTGCACTAAAATATCCAGTGAATCTTTGTTCTCAACGCCTTCCGCTACAACCGAAAAGCCCAACTGATGACCTAAAGTCACCGTCGATTGCACTATATATTGATCTTGACGTGACTGGTCTAGTTGCAAAATAAAACACTTATCAAGCTTTAGCTCATCAATCGGTAATGACTTTAAGCGCCCAAGCGATGTTTGCCCTACACCATAGTCATCCAACGAGATTTTAACACCCAAGGTTTTAAGGTTTTCGAGTGCCTTAATGCCTTGCTCTTCGTTCTCAATCATATCTCGCTCTGTAAGTTCAATCGTAATTAAACGCCCATTAACAGCATGTTTCTCAAGTTGTTTAGCAAGGTGTGAGTAAAAGCTTGGGTATGCAATATCTTGTGCAGAGACATTAATCGCAGCCTGCATAGTAATACCTTGCTGTTGCCATGCAGCAACTTGAGACACTACGGTTTTCACAACCCAAGAAGTTAACTCAACAATCACCCCCGATTGCTCAGCTAAATCAATGAACAGCTCTGGTGAAACCCACTGACCATCTTTGCGTTGCCAACGAATTAACGACTCAACTTTATCAATACAATTGGTTTTAATATTTAGTTTTGGCTGATAGGTCATAAACAGCTGACCATCATCATCGACAAGGGCTTGCTTAAGTTCATCGATAATAGCAAGGCGCTCAAGGTGCTCTTCGTCTTCACCTTCTTGATAATAGTGAATGGTTTTATGCTCACAGGATGCGGTATCAACGGCAATTAACGAGCGACGCATTAAGTCCTCAGGGCTGACATTTTGTGAAAGACAATGCACTACCCCAACGCTAAAGCGTAACGTAATATTCAAGCTTTGAATTAAGTAGCCTGCTTGTAGCTGAGTAACCAGCTTCATTACTGCATCTTTAAATTGTTTCGTTTCATCTGCTGGCAATAAAGTTAAAAACTCGTCACCGCCAATCCGAGCATTCACCCCATTATGATGAGCTGAGTATTCGCCAATCCGTTCAGCAACGGCTTTTAAACAATCATCACCAATACGCGGGCCTAATTTATCATTGATATGACGAAGACCGCGTATATCAATAGCAACGAGTGTGTACTCAGCCCCTTCAGCAAACAAGCTTTCCATGCTCTCTAACATCGCAGAACGGGTATAAAAGCCAGTTAAAGAATCATGGCTGGCTTGAAAACTAATTTGCTGCTCACGCTCTTGTATGTCATTACCCATGTTATTAAATGCATCGACTAAGGTAGTGATTTCGCTACTTTGTTTTTTACCTACAAATTCAGCTTTATAATTACCTCGCGCAAATTGCTGAGCAAGTAGGGTAAGCTTTGAAAGCGGTGTGGTCAGGTTTTTGGCCAAAATCCCACTGGCCAGCACACCGATGACAACCGTGATAGCAGCAAGCACAATTATAGTGAAAAACAACTGCTCAAACTCACGATAACTTTGCGTTAAATCGGCACTTAACAACACTGAGACAAAATGACCTGGTAACGACGGAAGTTCAACCAATCGGTTTCTATAAACAGGCTTTTCGCCAAAAATTCGCTGGGTTGTTTTGTTATTAAAATGCGCTAACACTGAATCACTTTGTGGCTGCTTGGTGAGTGATGTCTCTACAACACCATCCTCTTCACCAATAAAACTCACATCCATTGTGGTGAGGTTTTTAAGCTCTGCTGCAACTAGGTCGTTGATTTCAAATCCCACAAGGCTGTAGGCAACAGTACGAGGCGCACGTACTGGCAGTAAAATTACTTGGTAAAGGGTTTGGTCAAGTACAATGAAATTTGATTGTTCTGCATTAATGAGTAATTCATTCATCAGTGCAGAAAACTCATCTGGCGTATGGTTAAACTCAGTATTTGCAGAAACCAATTGCCCTGATAAATCAATCAGTAACATCAAATCAGCATTGATACGACGACTGTGGTTATTCAGTACACTACTGATAGTATCAGCATCTTGAGTGGCGATTGCTTGCTTAAAGCCAAAATCTGCGGTGAGTACCTTTGCGGCTGTTAATAGCAGGCTTTCTTTAGCACTTAAATATTGCTTAAAAACATTTTCAGCGACATTAATATCTTCACGTAACTTTTGATCATTAAAGCGATTAGTCGACCACCAAGAGCTCGCTAAACTGACTAAACTAGTTAATAAAACCAAGCTTACGCATAAGGCTATGATACGCCCTCTTAAACTATGAATCATTATCTGCCTTAAACATCTCACCAAACGTATTACGCGGTGCAGGTTCATTCGTATTAATTGTAATATCAGCAACTTGCTCAGTTACAGTAACCGATAATTTTTTGTTAATTTCACTGGTTTGGTTTGGGTGCCAAATAGTTAAACTGGCCGGTAAAGTAATCCCTTTTAATTGTACTTTGCCATCCTCTGCTGTTTTTAGTGTGTTAGCACTGTTTGCGACATAGATATAACCCACCATAGAATCGTGGATATTACAGCCAAGGACTACAACCCCAGAGTTATCAAACAACTCTGGTTTCTCTGGACGGTCAGCGTAAAGCCTAATATTGAAAGGTTTAGCACTCGAAAAAGAATAAACATGATGACGGATATTATCGCTATTTGGAAAATCAACAGATTGTCCTTGCTGTATGACCAATACATTAGGTGAAAATTGTTTATCAACCTGGTCCATTATCGCTATGGGTAATTGCGTGCTCGGTAAGTTCGCATTACTTTCTAATTCGATTACAGCATCAGCTAACGGCTTACCAAACTGGTCACGAACGGTAAATGAAATATCACCAGCAAAAGCATTTGCTGAGCAACAAAGAACTACAAAAGAGCATACAGTGCGGGCACAATGCGAAAAAAACGTCATAATTAGACCTTGCTTAGCTTAGTTTGCTAATAAGTATAGATTAATCTTAGCTTAAGTTAATGAGAGAGGATATGAAAAGCAAGAAAAAAGCCAAGCAGTTTTACTAGAAAACTAACTTGGCTTTAATAATATTGACTTAGCACATGACTAAGTTAAAAAACGACAATTAATTGTGCTTAATTAAGCCGTATTCTTTATCTAAAATAGCGATCACTTCACTACGTGGGTCGCTTGGAATCGTGATTTCTTGACCAATAATTTTACTCGCAATGCCAACGTAGGTATCAGACACTTCAAGCATCACTGATTCTGGCAAGGTGTAGTCTTTAGCAAGCTGCTCACGCTCGCCCATACGGTCTTTATTTAATAACACGTCGCTGTCTGGCACGTTATTAATTAATAGCTGGCGGAAACCCTCTTTTGAGTTTTCAATGATTTTACCGTCACGGTAAGCTGAGCCATCCCAAATACGTGATGAATCAGGTGTACCTACTTCATCGATATAGATAAGCTTATCTGAACCATCAACGTCTTCAACATAACCAAATTCAAATTTAGTATCGACAAATATTTGATCAAGCTTTGCAAGTTCATCACTGATCAGCTTAAAGCCTTCAACAAGTAATTGCTCATATTTAGCCACATCATCTTCAGACTTGAAGTTAAAAACAGCTAAGTTATTCGTGATGTTTTCACGGGTAATATTTACATCATCGACTGCAGGAATATCTGCAACACCTGTGATAATGCCTTTGGTTGATGGCGTAATTAACACGTCATCTAGCTTTTGGTTCGCAGCTAAGCCCTCTGGTAAATCAATACCACAGAAATTACGCGTACCTTTCGCGTAATCACGCCACATGCTGCCAGTAATATATTGGCGCGCAATGGCTTCAACTTTTACTGTACTTGCTTTACGTACAATCCATACATAAGGGTGTGGAATATCAACAATATGGTTACCAGCAAGGCCAGCTTTATCAAATAGCTTAAACCAATGAGATGCCACAGAGTTTAGCGCGATACCTTTACCAGGCACACCATTTAAACCGTTTTCACCTTGCCAAATACAATCAAACGCAGAAATACGGTCAGAAATAACCATAATAGCTAGCTCAGTTCCTTTTGGAACTTGGTAACCTTTTTCATTAATTAAACGAGCGCTGTCTTCATCAGTTAACCAATAAACTGAACGCACTTTACCACTGTGTACCGCACCTTTGGTACGGATCGGTAAATCATCGTTTACGTCTAAAACTTTATAGCTAGTCATGCTATCTCCGATAGTATTTGGCATGCTCTTGTGAGCACATGTATGGGATTGGGGTTATGGCCGCCTATAATAATCTAGACGCCTTGAAAGCTCAATCATTGCACTATCATCATCAGCCTGCGGATGCGATAAAAACCATAAAAATTTAAACTTTCAGTAATTTTGCTGTCATAAACATTATTTCGTTATACTAGTGCCCTCGCAATAGGAGGTTTTCTTGGATTACTTAGCAGCTACCGCAGAAAAAAAATATTTAATGTTTATTTCACAGAACTATTCGTACGCGATCTTACGCCCACTACAACGGGAGATTTTAGCGCGTGGCGGTGAAGTTAAGTGGTTTTTCTATGGTGATGAAGTTAATCAGAACTTCCTCCGTTCAGATGAATCGTGTTTAGAAACTATAGATGATGTAATCCAGTGGCAACCAGACATTTCATACATTCCAGGAAATGTGATTCCAAATTTTATTCCAGGAAAAAAAGTAGCAGTTTTTCACGGTTTTAATTCTGGAAAACTAAATCGAAAAGGATACGAAGATCATTTTAATATCCGAGGCTGCTTTGACCTGTATTGTACCCAAGGTCCTAATACAACTTCTAAGTTTGAGGAACTAGCTGAAAAGCATGGTTTCTTTTTAGCTAAAGAAACGGGCTGGCCTACCCTAGATCCGCTATTTTCAAAAATAGGAAACAATCCATACTTAGATGAAAGCGATAGAAGACAAACTCTTTTAATTTGTTCAACTTTTTCTCGGAACCTTTCTCTTGCTCCTAAATTATACGAACAAATAAAAGCATACAGTGAGCAAGGCAAGTGGCGAATTTTGGTGCAATTTCACCCCAAAATGCCAAGCGAGCTTGTTGATAAATACAAGGCTCTACAAAACGACAATCTAACCTTTGTCGAGACTGATAACGTATTACCACTATTACAAGCTGCTGATGCCATGCTGTGTGATACCTCATCTATTTTGCTTATGTTTATCTTACAGAGAAAGCCTGTCGTGACGTTCTGCAACCAAGCACCTGGCGAACACCTTATTGATGTCACAGATGTCGATAAACTAACTGAGGCGATTGATTATGCCTTCACACGACCCACTGAATTAATGGCGAAAATCGAACACTTCTGCCAGCAACTGCATCCATACCAAGACGGCTTATCGAGTCAACGTGTACTTGCTGCTAGCAATGAATTACTATTGAGCAATCCTGCACTTAAGCCGAAACCACGTAATTTTATTCGTAATTTTAAAATGCGTAGAAAATTAAATTACTGGCGATGGTAACAATTCATAGGTCGTTATGATCACGCTTGAAAATGTGCTTTTCAAATGGCACGCAAAACAACCTGAGCCGACGATCAATATTCCTGAGCTAGATATTGATCAAGGCGAGCATGTTTTTCTTCACGGTCCGAGTGGTTGTGGTAAATCAACGTTATTATCCCTGCTTGCTGGTGTCACAGTGCCAACACAGGGCAATATCGTGCTTCTTGGTAAAGCGATAAACCAACTGAGTAATAGTAAACGTGACCGTTTTCGTGCCGACCATATTGGTTATATTTTTCAAAACTTTAATTTACTGCCCTATTTATCGCCCATTGAAAACGTGACCTTAGGTTGCCAGTTTTCAAAACAAAGGCAAAACAACGCTCTAAAAAATAGTGCAACAATAGCAGCGGAAGCAAGTCGCTTACTCACTGCTTTAGGACTAAACGACGCCTTGCAACATCAAGCAGTTGCACAGCTGAGTATTGGTCAGCAACAAAGAGTTGCCGCAGCACGCGCCTTTATTGGCAGCCCTGAAATTATCATTGCAGATGAACCTACCTCAGCACTCGACACACAAAATCGCCAAGCCTTCGTAAAATTGTTATTTGAGCAGGCAAGCGCAGCAAATAGCACGCTAATTTTTGTTAGTCATGATGAAACATTACAAACGCTATTTACCCGAAGTATCAGCCTGGTCGAGTTACAAGGAGGCACAGATGCTACTCATTAAACTCGCCACAAAAAGTTTATTAAACCGTAAAGCCAGCGCCCTACTCACTTTGTTTACAATAGCCATAAGCGTGATGCTACTCATGTCGATTGAACGGGTTCGGGTCGATGCTAAAAGTAGCTTTAGCAATACAATTTCTGGCACTGATTTAATTGTTGGTGCGCGTACTGGTGACATCCAACTACTGCTGTCTTCGGTATTTCGCATTGGTCATGCAAACAATGGCGTGAGTTGGAAAAGCTATCAATTCATCTCTGAGCAGCGAGGTGTAAAATGGGCTATCCCTATGTCGCTTGGCGACAGCCATAAAGGCTTGGCTGTACTTGGTACAAATAAAGACTATTTTGAGCACTATCGCTTTGCTAAAAAGCAGCCCTTAAGCTTTTTACAAGGTCATGAGTTTAATCATTTATTTGAGGTTGTACTCGGTGCTGAGGTTGCCAATACCCTTGGCTATCAACTTGGTGATGAAGTGGTGATTGCACACGGCATGGGCAATACCAGCTTTCATAACCATGACGATAACCCATTTAAAGTGGTTGGTATTTTAAAACCAACGGGGACACCTGTTGATAAAACCCTGCATATTCCACTTGCAGCAATTGACGCAATTCATGGCAGTCATGCCCATCAGCATGAACCCGCTCAGGCTGATGCAAATGACCATGACCATGACCAGCATGATGATGTTGATTTAGTTGGCACACCAAAACAAATAACCGCTTTTTTACTTGGTTTTGATTCACCACTTTATACCTTACAAGTGCGCCGTAATATTAACCAATACAAAGATGAGGCACTGCTAGCCATCATGCCGGGGGTTACCTTGCGTGAACTCTGGGAAATGCTCTCTATCGTTGAAAAAATCTTGCTGTTATTTTCTATCGTCGTGGTGCTGATCAGTTTACTTGGCATGTTAACGAGCCTGCTTTCGAGCCTCAATCAACGCCGTAGAGAGCTTGCTATTTTGCGCTCTGTTGGCGCAAGGCCATGGCATATTTTCACCTTGATCAGTGTCGAATCGTTACTTATCACAGGGCTTGGCTGCATTGTTGGCACCGCGCTGTTCTATGCTTTAATGCTACTCGGCGCAGATTACTTGCAAAGCCATGCCGGAATAAGCCTAAATATTGCTTTACTGTCATCCTATGAACTCATGCTCTTAGCTGCAATAATGGTCGCAGGCTTTATTGTTGGGTTAATTCCTGCAACCCGTGCGTATTTCTACTCTCTTGCTGATGGTATGAGTATTAAAATTTAAGGAATGTTATGCCGTTTTTTCGAAAATTCGTCGCTTTAGTCGCATTAGTTGTGTGTGCTAGCGCTAATGCTGGCGCACCTAAAGAAATCTTCTGGGAAGATTTAATTCCAAAAGGTCATGTGCAAATCGACACCCAAGCACAAGCAAACCATGAAGGATCTGAGCAAAACTGGGTGCAGCCAGACCTTGATGCACCTGTGGTAAAAGAGCTTAATGGCCAATCTGTGAGTATTCCTGGCTTTGTTGTACCACTTGAAGGCGATAGTGAGGTGATCACCGAGTTTTTATTGGTCCCTTATTTTGGCGCCTGTATTCACGTGCCACCACCGCCGCCAAATCAAATTGTGCATGTCACGATTAAAGACGGCGTTCCAATCGAAAGCCTCTACGATGCGATTGTCGTGACTGGCGTTATCAGCACCGAAACCTGGTCTGGTGAAATTGCCCAAGTCGGCTATAAAATGAAAGCCGTCGGTGTAGCACCATTTGAGTTATAAGTTTTAAAGAGCATGCTTTTGCATGCTCTAATCCATAACTTGTTCTTTTTCCAGTCCCTGTTCGCTTAATTCATACCAATTCGCTTAATTAAGTGATCTATTTTGAGGCAATAAAACCTCGTTGATAGCAAGGCAAAAATTTCGTTATTTAGTTGTTCTAAATCAGAAATTTTTAACGTAGATAGCGACAGGTTT